>CAVELT010000077.1:0-9272 GCA_963616545.1 Dysosmobacter segnis
GACTGGGCATTGCCGATGTGCTCATGAAGGATCCGAAGATCATTATCATGGATGAGCCCACGCTGGGCATCGATCCCGAGGGCATGCGGGAGCTGACCTCACTGATCCGGGAGCTGTCCGTGAAGGATGGCAGAACCCTGCTGATCTCCTCCCATGACCTTTATCAGATACAGCGGATCTCCGATCGCGTGGGTATCTTTGTCAAGGGCAGCATGATCGCCTGCGGACAGATTCAGGAGCTGGGAAAGCAGCTGGAAAATGAAGGACTCTTTATGCTGGACATCCGCGCTTCGCGGTTGTCGGCCGACAATGCTGAAGATGGAGAGGCGGACGGAGAGAGGCTGCGGAGCCTGATCCGGAGCATTCCGGGTGTCCGGGTCATCGGACGGCGGGAGGACGGCAGTCTGCACATCGAGTCCGGCTGTGACATCCGGCAGGCGCTGCTGGAGATGCTTTCCGCCCAGGGCTATCTGCTGGAGGAAATGCACCAGCGCGGCGGTGATCTGGATGAGATCTACAGGAAATATTTTGAGAAGGGAGAGGATGCATATGACAGCGGCAAAGGAAGCCGGACAGATGACGGCACGATTCCGGGACTTAAAGAAAGGCTTCAGAGACTTCTGCACAGAGCTTCATAGTGAGAAGGAGAGAAGCAACCGGCAGGGCTTTCGGGCATTGTTTCGGAAGGAGCTCGCGGATCACCTCCTCAGCATGCGCTTTCTGATTCTGTATCTTCTGCTCTTTGTGGTGAGCTGCGCCAGCCTGAACGGTGCGATCTCCACACTGGCGCAGAATGCGCTGCAGACCTCGGACGGACAGACGGCGGTATCGGATTTCATTTTCCTGGAGCTTTTTACTACCTCAGGAAGCTCGATCTATTCCTTTACCACCTTTCTGGGCTTCCTGGGACCGATCTTCGGCATCATGCTCGGCTTTGATGCCATCAATAACGAGCAGTCCCAGGGAACGCTGAACCGGCTGGCGGCACAGCCCATCTACCGCGATACCATCATTAACGCAAAGTTTGCGGCAGGTGCGGCCCTTGTGTTCCTGACGGTATTTTCCCTCGGCGGCTTTCTGACGGGCTTCGGCATCCTGTTTTCCGGCCTGACGCCGCAGGCGGAGGAAATCGCCCGCATCCTGCTTTTCCTGCTGCTGGCGGCGGTATACATTTCCGTCTGGCTGGCCTTCGCGGTGTTCTTTTCGGTGATCTGCCGGCATGCGGCGACCTCGGCGCTTTCCTGCGTCGCCATCTGGCTCTTCCTGACTATGTTCCTGAGCCTGGTGGCCTCCGGACTCGCGGGCATCGTGTATCCCCTGAGCGGCATGGGCGCGCAGATGAACGCGCTGAATAACTATCAGCTGCAGGTGGCCCTGAACCGGATCTCGCCCTATTATCTTTTCAGCGAGGCCACAACCATGATATTGAATCCGAATGTGCGCTCCCTGAGCATCATGTCGCTGCTGGAGTACCAGAAGGGGGCCATCGCGAGCTACCTTTCCTTCGGACAGAGTCTGCTGGAGATCTGGCCGCATCTTGTGGGCATGTTTGCTCTCGCTGCGGCAGGGTTTGCCCTTGCCTACATCAGCTTCATGAGACGGGAGATTCGCGCCTGAGTCTTTACGCGCAGAGGGCTCTTTGGTATAATGCTGTCGTGCCGGAGGGGACGGCAGCATTTTTCTGTACGGCTGCCCGACGGACGAAGCGATTTGCGGTGCTGCATCAAGGAGGGATAGATGAAGGGCTTTATCAAGGAATTTAAGGAGTTTGCATTCAAGGGAAATATGATCGACCTGGCTGTCGGCATGATCATTGGTTCTGCTTTCACGGCTTTGGTGAATGATCTGGTGAACGATCTGGTGATGCCGGTGATCTCTCTGGTGACCGGAAAGATTGACTTTGAAAATATGTTCATTCCGCTGGCCGGACAGACCACAAAGGTTTATGCGGAGGCTGCAGCAGAGGGCTCGGTGCTGGCCTATGGCTCCTTTGTGACTGCCATCATCAATTTCCTGATTATGGCATTTGTAGTATTTATGTTTGTGAAGCAGGTGAATAAGCTGCGGAAGCTGGGCGAGAAGAAGCAGGAGGAAGCGGCACCGACAGAGAAGAAGTGCAGCTACTGCAAGACCATGATTCCCATCGAGGCAACACGCTGCCCCCACTGCACATCCAAGCTTGACGGATACGACGGAATCGATTAAGATAACGAGGCGCGCTGAGGAAGGCTGCGGCAGGCGAAACAGGACGGAACAACGATGAGACAGAAATCACGCGGGGTTTCCGGGCTTGCCCGGGGACCCTTTTATTATCCGCCGGGCTCAGCGATAGCTTGGCTAGCGGGGTGCTCGGCGGATGCCTTAGCGGCGAGGGACCGGGCGCAGGAGGACAGGAATGTACGAATTTAAAGACAGAGTACGTTATTCGGAAACAGATGAGACGGGCAGCCTGCGGCTGCCGGCCCTGGTGAATTACCTGCAGGACTGCTCCACCTTCCATTCCACGGACGCCGGACTGACCGTGGAAAGACTGAGGGAGGAGAAGCGGGCCTGGCTTCTGTCCTACTGGGATATCCATGTGGACAGAGTACCGCTGCTTTGTGAGAGCATCGTCGTCGGTACCTCGCCCTATGATGTGAAGGGAGTCATGGCGCGGCGTAACTTCTGGATCCGGGAGCCGGACGGCAGGTATCTCGTGCGGGCGGACAGCATCTGGTTCTGCTATGACACAGAGCGACAGCGGCCGGTGAAGATCACAGAGGACATGATTCAGCCCTTCGGGGAACGTCGGAATGTGCTGATGCTGCCGGAAAGCAGCCGGAAAATCGAGCTGCCGGCGAGGCTTTCCGCCGGAGAGCCGGTGCTCGCGGCCATGCATCATATTGATTCGAATCATCACGTCAACAATGCCCAGTATATCGCCATCGCGGCGGATGCGCTGGCGGCATATCAGACCGGGCAGCAGAATGCGGATATCCACAGGATTCGTGCCGAATACAGGAAGTCCGCTGTGCTGGGAAATGTGATGGTTCCGCAGATCGGGAAAACAGAGGGAGGCTGGTGCATAAGCCTTCAGAGTGAAGAAGGAGAGGTATATTGTAATGTTGAAATTGGGTGAGATGCAGGTATTGACCATTATGAGAGAGAAGGACTTCGGTGTCTATCTCGAGGACGCTGACGGGGATGCTGTGCTGCTGCCGGCGAAGCAGGTGCCGAACGGCAAGAAGGCCGGAGACACCGTGGAGGTTTTTGTATACAAGGATTCCCGGGACCGCTTCATTGCCACAACCCGGCGGCCGCTGATGCTGGTGGGAGAGATTGCCAGGGTAAAGGTCAGTGATGTGGGAAATATCGGTGCCTTTGTGAACATCGGCCTGGAGAAGGACGTGCTGCTGCCGCACAGGGAAATGCGGTATGAGCTGAAGAAGGGGGACGAGGTCGAGGTCTATCTCTACGTCGACAAATCCAATCGTCTCGCCGCTACGATGTACACGAAAAAGCATGAGGAGGCCAGACATCTTGATCAGGCAGCGGTGAAGACCTATCACTATGAGCAGAATGCGGATCAGGTGCTGAAGCTCATGAATGAGAAGTTCGAGGGTCATGTGCCCTATACCGACAAGACCGTGGATGCGGAGACGGTACAGCGGGATTTCGGCATGTCGAAGGCTGCCTTCAAGCGGGCTGTCGGCAAGCTCCTGAAGGAGGAACGGGTGAAGATCACCAAAACCAGCATCTTCTGCATTTACTGAGTATTTTATTGTTTACGCAGTGCTTTACAAAGCCTTTTCTTGACAGAAGCTCCCGGCGGCAGAGGCCGGGGGCTTTTTGTCTTCTGCGGGCAGAAAAAGAACGGCAAAAGATCGGCTTTGCAGCAGGACTATGGGACATCTTGCATAAGCATGCAAAATGAATTGTTTGATCTCACAAAAAAAGTCTTAAAACTTTGGCGCTATTGCCTTTGCAATTGGGTATTTGCTGATTTTTGGGGCGAAAACAGGGGCTGAATGACGGGGCTTTTGTGGATACTGACATAGCTTTCACAATCTGTCTGCATAATTCCTAAATTCTGTTAATTATTTTCGGGAAACAGTTCCGTAGAACTGCCCCGGCAAATGAAATACAATGTTCACATGAAACGAAATACAGCGATGCTGGCAACGGAGTTTGGCTAAGGAGAAGATATGGCAGGTGTGCAGCTCAGGAACATTGTGAAGAGATATCCGAACGGCTTTACGGCGGTGAAGGATTTTAATCTGGATATAGAGGATAAGGAATTTCTCATTCTGGTGGGGCCCTCCGGCTGCGGAAAGTCCACGACGCTGCGGATGATCGCAGGACTCGAGGACATCAGTGACGGAGAGCTTCTCATCGACGGAAAGCGTATGAATGAGGTGGAGGCCAAGGACCGGGATATCGCCATGGTGTTCCAGAACTATGCGCTGTATCCGCACATGAGCGTATATGACAATATTGCTTTCGGACTGCAGCTCCGCAAGCTGCCGAAGGATGAGATCGACAAAAAGGTGCACGATGCAGCGCGGATTCTGGATCTGGAGGCGCTTCTGGATCGGAAGCCGAAGGCATTGTCCGGCGGTCAGCGGCAGAGAGTGGCCATGGGCCGGGCCATCGTGAGACGGCCGAAGGTATTTCTGATGGATGAGCCCCTGTCCAACCTGGACGCGAAGCTCCGGTCCCAGATGCGGGTGGAGCTGGCAAGGCTGCATAAGTCTCTGGAGACCACCGTCATTTACGTGACACACGATCAGACGGAGGCCATGACGCTGGGCAGCCGCATTGTGGTGATGAAGGACGGCGTGGTGCAGCAGGTGGATACGCCGGAGAGACTTTATGACAAGCCCTGCAACCGCTTTGTGGCCGGCTTTATCGGCTCGCCGCAGATGAATATGATCGAGGCAGAGTGCCGGGAGCAGGATGGAAAAACGGTCCTTTGCTTTGTCGGGTATACGATGGCAGTGGATGCGAAACGAGCGGCTGTCCTGAAGGAACAGGGCTATGTGGGCAAAATCGTGCTCCTCGGCATCCGGCCGGAGGATCTTCACGAGGCAGCAGCTGCGGATGCCAATGCCTTCGGCGCCGAAATCCGGGTTTATGAGATGCTGGGTGCGGAGGCGCTGCTGCATTTTGAGCTTGGAAATGCCGAATGGACGGCAAAGGTGAGTCCGGAGCTGCAGGCAGAGGCCGGCGACACGGTACGGCTTTGTCCGGATGTGAACAAGATTCATATTTTTGACCGGGAAACAGAGAAAACCATTACGAACTGAGCAGCGGAATTGCGGTGCAGATCATAACGGACAGATACGGCGGGGCCATGTCGGCTTCGCCGTTTTTTTGCCTTCGAATCTTGTCAATTCGAAAAAAATATTCTATAGTTAGAAGCTGAAAGAAAACAGACTGTGACAGATTTCATGAAGAAAGCAGCGCCGGTCAGTGGTCAGGATACCGGAGAAATGGAGTTCAAATGATATCAAACCAGATTTTACAGAGCACGATTGATTCCCTGAAGGGAATCACAAGAGTGGATATTGCCATTGCTGACGTGGACGGAAAGGTGCTGGCAACCACCTTTTCCGAGGAGCAGGATATCATGGAGATGGTGACATCCTTTGCCAGCTCTCAGGCGGATTCCCAGGCAGCCGGCGGCTTCCAGTTCTTTAAGATCTTTGATGAGCGCCAGCTGGAGTATGTCCTGGTCGCAAGAGGGGATTCCGACGACATTTACATGGTAGGAAAGCTGGCGGCTTTCCAGATCCAGACCCTGCTGGTGGCCTATAAGGAGAAGTTTGACAAGGACAACTTCGTGAAGAACCTGCTGCTGGACAACCTGCTGCTGGTGGATATCTACAACAGAGCGAAGAAGCTGCACATTGAGGTAGGTGTACGTCGTATCGTTTATATCATTGAAACGAAAAACGGTGCAGACAACGGCGCTCTGGAGGCCCTGAAGACCCTGTTCGCGACCCGCACGAAGGACTTTGTCACCGCAGTGGACGAGAAAAATGTCATTATCGTGAAGGAGCTGAAGGCGTCCGAGAGCTATGAGGAAGTCGAGAAGGTGGCGGAAACCATCCTGGATATGCTGAACACAGAGGCCATGATTCAGGCGAAGATCTCCTACGGCACCATTGTGCATGAGATTAAGGAGGTTTCCCGTTCCTATAAGGAGGCCAAGATGGCACTGGAGGTCGGCAAGATCTTCTATGCCGACAAGGAGATCATTGCCTACAGCAACCTGGGCATCGGCCGTCTGATCTACCAGCTGCCGATTCCGCTCTGCAAGATGTTCATTCGTGAAATTTTCACCGAGGTATCGCCGGATGAGTTCGATGAGGAGACATTGACCACCATCAACAAGTTTTTCGAGAACAACCTGAACGTGTCGGAGACCTCCCGTCAGCTGTATATCCACAGAAATACGCTGGTGTATCGTCTGGACAAGCTGCAGAAATCCACGGGACTGGATCTTCGGGTCTTTGATGATGCCATCACCTTCAAGATCGCGCTGATGGTAGTGAAATATATGAAGTACATGGAGTCCATCGATTATTGATGTATTACTTTATTGTGAATCCGCATGCCGGTGAGGGCAAGGGGCTTCGCGTCTGGAAGCAGGTGCAGAAGCTCCTTCTTCGTATGGGAGAAGCCCAGAACTACGAGGTCTTCATTACGAACAAAAGCGGAGATGCCCGGGAGTTTTCCGAAAAGATCACGGAAAAATGCCGGGAGAACATGCATATCATCGTCATCGGCGGAGACGGTACCCTGAACGAGGCGGTGGACGGAAGCTGCCTGGACTCCGGTCGCGTCTTCTTCTCGCTGATTCCCACAGGCAGCGGCAACGATTTCGCCCGGGGACTTCGCAGAAGGCCGATGCTTCGCCGTCGGCTGCGGAGCATACTGGAGGGTCGGAGCTGCACCCGGATGGACTACGGGGTGCTGAATGCGGAGGGGCTGCACCGGCGCTTTGCGGTCAGCGCCGGTATCGGCTTTGATGCTGCTGTTTTTCGCGAGCTCTTTCTGGAGCAGAGGAAAATGAAGTCGGGCCTGCATCTGCGTTCCCGCCGCCTGCTGTATATGTTCACCTTTCTGCGGGAGCTGAAGCGGGCGAAAAAAATCCGGGGCTGCGTGCTGCTGGACGGTGAACAGCGTATGGAGTTCAACAACATTATCTTCATCACGGCACAGGTGCATCCCTATGAAGGCGGCTACAAGCTGGGACCCCATGCGAACTATGCCGACGGCTATCTGGATCTCTGCATTGTCAGTACGAAGCGCAAGAGCCGGATCATCCGCATCATGCTGAATGCGATCACGGGACGGCACCAGAAAATGACAGGTGTACATTGCCTTCGCTGTCGGGAGGCGGAAATTCATGTGGAGGAGCCGATGCAGGTGCATACGGACGGTGAAGGCTGCGGAGAGCTGCGGGATCTGACGCTGCGCTGTGTGCCGGGCAGGCTGCAGGTGCTGGGCTGAGAAACGGAGGAAGTATGAGAATCGGAACGGGTTACGATGTACATAAGCTGACGGAGGACAGAAGGCTGATCCTGGGCGGCGTGGAAATTCCCTTTGAGAAGGGGCTTCTGGGGCATTCCGATGCGGATGTGCTGGTGCATGCCGTTATGGACAGTCTGCTGGGGGCGGCTGCGCTGGGCGACATCGGACAGCATTTTCCGGATACGGATCCTCGCTACGCGGGGGCGGATTCTATTGCTCTGCTGCGCGAGGTGCGGCGCATTCTGGAGGAGGCCGGGTATCGGGTGGGCAATGTCGATGCCACCATCATCTGTCAGCGGCCGAAGCTTGCCGGATATCTCCCGAGAATGCGTGAAAATATTGCGGCAGCGCTGGAAATCAGCGTCGGCCAGGTTTCTGTCAAGGCCACCACGGAGGAGCATCTGGGCTTCACGGGCCGGGGCGAGGGAATTTCCGCGCAGGCTGCTGCACTGCTGCTGGAGTGGCGGGATGATGCTTGACGGACTGTCTTTCCGTGCTGCTTTCGGCAGCAGAGTGAATCACACAAAGTACAAAAGTAAATCACAAAATAATCACATTCGCCCCTTATGATACAGGCATCAAATGAAAAGAGTAGTAGCTTTTAAGGAGGCTTTGATTATGAAACGGGCAGCAACAGTAGTAGCAAGTGCTTTGGTATTCGGTGTCGTGGCAGGCGGTTCTATGGTCGGCGTCAATGTGGCCGCACAGAAGGCCGGTGTGGTGCAGACCGCACAGGCGGTGCAGGAAACAGAGAGTGCACAGAGCAGCACGGCAACAAATGAGACAGCCGCGGCGCAGCAGGAGGTGACGGCAACGGCTTCCGCAGTCAGCACCGGCTCTGTATCCAATGTGGTGAAGGAGGCAATGCCTTCTGTCGTGGCCATCACCAATATGGTGAAGTACCAGCAGAACGGTTATTCGATTTTTGGCAATTACTCATCTCAGGAATATGAGGCACCGGCCAGCGGCTCGGGCGTCATCATCGGAAAAACAGATTCGGAGATCCTGATCGCTACCAACAATCATGTGGTGGCGGATTCCAGCTCTCTTTCCGTGACCTTCTGCGATGACCAGTCCGTGGATGCACAGATCAAGGGCACCGATGCCAGCGCGGATCTGGCGGTGGTAGCCGTTAAGCTTTCGGATATTCCCAGCTCGACACTGGACGCCATTAAGGTGATCAGCATCGGCAGCTCGGATGACATTCAGGTCGGCGATCAGGTGGTGGCCATCGGCAATGCCCTCGGCTACGGTCAGTCTGTGACCACCGGCATCATTTCCGCAAAGGATCGTGACGTGGAGACCAGCTCCGGCACCACAGAATCCGGCTTGCTGCAGACAGATGCCGCCATCAACCCCGGCAATTCCGGCGGTGCACTGCTCAATATGAAGGGTGAACTCATCGGCATCAATGTGGCGAAGTACAGCTCTCAGGATGTAGAGGGTATGGGCTATTCCATCCCATCCTCCAAGGCCCAGAGCATACTGGACAGCCTGTCCAGCCTGACCACGAGAGACGAGGTGCCGGAGAACGAGAGAGGCTATCTCGGTGTACAGGTGAAGAACATCGACAAGACCACCTCCCAGAGCTTCGATATGCCGCAGGGCGTATTTATTTATAAGTTCACCGAGGGCTCCAGCGCCGAAAACTCCGGTCTGCAGGCGAAAGACATTATCACCAAGCTGGACGGACAGGGCGTGACGAATTATGACGATCTGAAGACGCTGCTTTCGAAGTATCGTGCCGGTGAGAC
>CAVELT010000078.1:0-7128 GCA_963616545.1 Dysosmobacter segnis
TTCTTTGCTCTTCATCACCAATCCTCCTTTTCCGCAGTATTTTACTTTTTCTATTCTATCATACGGAGCAACTCGTTAACAGCTTAGAAGCGCCGAAGCTGCAGCTGCCCTCCTGACTGAGCTTCTTGATGCGCTGCGCCTGGGAGAGAGAGGGTGCTGTCTGCGTCTGTTGTAAATGATAAAATTTAAATGTACAGAAAAGAGAAAATGTAATTGGTTATCTTTTCAATCAACAAAGAAATCAAATTTTTCATAGCTGGTCTCCATTTGGCAATTCAACCGGCTGCGTGAACAGCAAACTACATTCTTCCCGCCGCTGCAGCCGATATCTCCATTATCACCATCAGCTCTATCAGCGCAGCTGCCACAAACCAGATCAATCGAAAAAAGAGACGTTTGTCTGCTGCCTTTGCCAGTACTCTTTCCTTTGCTTCCTTTGCATGGACACTGAGATAAAAGGGCGAGTCCTTGCTTATGCCGTTCTTCGACAGCTCCGTGAAAATACTGCCGCGCATGATCTGGTTCAGAACGTAATACAGATAGCGAAGCCGCGGCCCGGCATACTCTGTCTTGTGCAGCAGAGGCCCCGGCATCTTAATGCTGCTGTAGGGAAATACAACACCGCAGAAGCGAATCTCGCGAACGTGCTCCTCCCGGCAGTTCACCACATCCCAGCTGTAGTAGACCTCGGTCCGATAGGTGGTATGCGTATGTCCGTCGGCATCCGTTTCTGTTTCCGCTACCGTCTGCTCGTGCTGCTCATACCGCTCCGTAACCACTCTCACCAGCATATATTTGCCCGGTGCCCATGGGACAGTTATCGGGTTCTCTGCAGCCAGCACGCCGTAGGCGAAGGCATTTCCCACCTCTGTCTCCATCCCGTACCGAAAATCCTCATCCGACTCCAGCTCCACTGCCTTTCTGTAGGCGGCACATCTGTCCATGATCTTTTCGGATATTTTCCGGTCAATGAGAATGCCGATCAGCAGGAGTCCGAGCGGTGTCAGCACCGCAATGCTGATGGACTGCGTAAGCGCCAGCACATACATGTGATCACCTCCTGTCCTCAAAAAGATTCTGCGGGGCATCTGTCGGCGCCTCAAAATGCAGACGCTCATAGCTCTGCTCCTGATAGCCCAGAGCGGGCAGCAGCACATTTTCGGGGAACTGCCGGAGATAACGATGGTAAGCATTGACCGCGGCATTGTAATTCTCCCGATGCCGGGCAATGAGATTCTCCGTCATGGACAGCTCACGCATCAGATCCTGGTAAAGCCGACTGCTTTGCAGCTCCGGATAATGGAACGCCACGGCATGCACTGCCGTCTGCCATTCGCGGTCTGCCGTTTCGTTTCCATGCCGCATCTTCTCCGCCAGCCCAGACAGCACCTCTGCCTCATGCGCATCATAATGCTTCACGCAATCCACCAGGTTATACAGCAGATCCACGCGCCGCTTTTCCTGCACATTGACATCGGACAAGGCGGTTTTGACGCTCTCTTCAAGGGCAATCGCCCGGTTTTTCACGGACTGGACGAACAGAACGGCCAAAATCACCAGCACAATACAGATCAGCACACTCATAATGTCACCTCCTGTTTCAGAACATCAATTGCTTAAATAATTGCATTATCTGCATCTTTTTAACAGAAGTATAGTCCTGCAGCATCGGAATAACAAGCCTTCAGAATGCCGCCTCTGCTGTTTCTTATGCTAATGTCGGCGATTCACATTCCCCCGTTCCGCCGCCGGCGTCTGACGCGGTTGATATGGCGCTCGAAGCTGCCGTTCAGGATGAATTCCGCGAGAACGTATTGCTCGAAGACCGGGACTGTGCAGGAGTAGAAGGAGATCCGCTCCCACAGCGCCTGGGCGCGCTTTGCGGGCAGCACCATATAGCCGATACGGAAGGAGGGCGCAATGGTTTTCGAAAAGGTATTTAAATAGATCACGCTTTCCTCCGGCTCCAGAGAAAAGAGGGTGTCCTCGGATTTCGTGGAGGCGGAGAATTCGGAATCGAAGTCATCCTCGATGATGATGCCGTGCCGCGCCTGGGCCCAGCGGATGTATTCGTGCCGCTTGGAGGCACTGGCGGTGACGCCGCTCGGGAAGCTGTTGAAGGGCGTCACATGAAGAATTTCCGCCCGGGTCCGCCGCAGCTCACCGGACAGGATGCCGCTCTTCCCCAGCCGCAGCAGCTCGCATTTCACCCCGCTACCGGCATAGACCTGACGGATCTTCTCATAGGAAGGATCCTCCAGTCCGTAGATCTTCTCCCGGCCCAGCATCTGGGTCAGCATGGCATAGAGGTACTCGGCACCGGATCCGATGACGATCTGCTCTGCCTCCACCTGAATGCCCCGGCTCCGGCGAAGATACTGGGCAATGGCCTCCCGCAGGGCCGGAAGGCCGCTGTTCGGGCATTTCACGAGAATGTCCTCGCCGTGCTCCAGCAGCACATGCCGCATGGTTTTCGCAAGAAGCGAGAAGGGGAAATGCACGGACTCCGCAGCACCGGCGGCCTCATCACGGCCGTCCCTCTCCGGCACCTGCGGCTCGAAGACATTATCCTCTCCCTCCTCCGAGACGGGAAAGGAATCCTGGGCCCGGTAGGACACGAAGCAGCCGCTCCGCTCCCGGGCCTCGATATAGCCCTCCTCCTGCAGCAGGGTCAGGCTGTGCTCCACGGTGATCACAGAGCTGCCGGCCGCCTCTGCGAGAGCCCGCTTGGAGGGCAGACGCTCCCCGTACTGGTAGCGCCCCTCCGTGATGTCCTGCCGCAGCTGACGATAGAGCTGAAGATATTTGCTTTCCTTT
This sequence comes from Dysosmobacter segnis, assembly GCA_963616545.1. Lineage (GTDB taxonomy): Bacteria > Bacillota > Clostridia > Lachnospirales > Lachnospiraceae > Oribacterium. The sequence goes on from CAVELT010000078.1 coordinate 2,818, forward strand.
TTTTCTGTGTTCATAACGGCCCTTTTCCGATTCTACGTGTTATGATCTATCCTATGCCAATGCCGGCGATTCCACAAGCCTTTTCCCGCACGGCTGTGCTATGATAGCCGAATGAACCGACACAAAACAGGAGGACCGAACTTGTCTCTGAATACTGACTTTTCTGCGCAGCTGCTGCGCTGGTACGATGAAAACCGCCGGGTGCTGCCCTGGCGGGAGGATCCCACGCCCTATCATGTCTGGCTCTCGGAGATCATGCTGCAGCAGACCCGGGTGGAGGCTGTGCTTCCTTATTATAATCGTTTTCTCGCGGCCCTGCCGGACATCCCGGCACTGGCCAACGCGCCGGAGGACCTGTATCTCAAGCTCTGGGAGGGCCTCGGCTACTATTCCCGGGTGCGGAATCTTCACAAGGGCGCGGAACAGATCATGACCGAGCATCATGGGGAAATGCCGGGGACCGCAGCAGAGCTTCAGAAGATCGCCGGCATCGGTCCCTATACCGCTGCCGCCATTGCCTCCATCGCCTTTCAGGAGCCGGTGCCCGCCGTCGACGGAAATCTCCTTCGGATCTTCGCCCGGCTCACGGCCTATGCGGAAAGCATCCGGGAGCCTGCTGCCCGGCAGAGGGCACTGGCCTTTTTCACGGACCGCATTCCGTCCCGCCGTCCCGGGGACTTCAATCAGGCGCTGATGGACCTCGGCTCCGGGATCTGCCGGGCCCACGGGGAGCCCCTCTGCACGCTTTGCCCGCTGCGCGGATTCTGTGCGGCCGGGCAAAACGGCACCGCAGCCCTTTTCCCCAAGGTGCCGGAGAAGAAGCCCCGCCCCGTCACGCACTATACCGTCTTTCTGATTCACGATCAGGAAAAGATTGCGCTCCGGAAGCGGCCGCGGAAGGGACTTCTCGCGGGACTTTATGAATTTCCCAACACAGAGGGAGCACTCTCCGAGGATGAGGCCGTGCGCTTCGTCCGCAGCCTCGGATTTTCGCCCCTGCGGCTCCGGCCCCTGCCGTCTGCAAAGCATCTCTTCACCCACCGGGAATGGCAGCTCAGCGGCTACGAGGTGCTGACGGACGAGCTCCGGCTGGAGGCTGCCGAGGATAATGTCGGCGAGCAGTCAGAATCCGACATCGCTCAGCAAACAGCTGCCTCGCTCAGCTTGTCCGATAACAAGAGCGGCGCTGAATATCCGCAGAACAGACTTGCACGAGATCCGATGCAAATAAAAATCCCCGCCGGGGAAAGCCCGTCGGGAATCATGCTGGTGAGCCTTGCGGCCATTCAGGAGGAATACTCCATTCCCTCGGCCTTTTCTGTTTACAAGGAATATCTTCTGAATCAAGCTTAGGGAAACGCTGATCAAAGCGTTTCCTCAGCTCTCGCTCAGCCCGTTCGGCATACGCACATCCACTGTATTGTACGGGATGTCGATGCCGGCCTCCCGGAAGCGGGCCACGATCTGCTCCCGGAGGTTGCTGCAGGCGGTGAAGCTGTCGTTCAGGTCCTTGGTCCAGACGGTGAACTTCAGCACCATGCCGTTCTGGGAAACCTGGCTGGTCAGGACGCTGACGTCCTTTTTGATCACCAGCGGCTCCGCCTCCAGCGCCTCCCGGATCAGCTGCTTCGCCTTCTCGATGTCCGCGTCATAGGAAATCTCAAATTCCAGGAAATTTCCCACATGCTCGATATAGTTCGTGTTCACAATGACGCAGCTGTCCACCACGCTGTTCGGGATAATGCAGCTCTGTCCGTCAAACTGGTCAATCACCACATGGCGGAGAGTCATATTTGTGACAATGCCTTCGGCCAGAGTGGTGCCGCCGGAGACCAGCTTCACCTTCTGCCCCACGTCCAGCGGCTTCGCCGCGGAAATGGAGATGCCGGAAATGATATTGCCGAGAGCCTGCTGGGCCGCGAAGGTGGCCACCGCGATGATCAGAGATCCGCTCTGGAGCAGGGTGGCGCTGATTTCCTTCGTGAAGCTGAACTGGGACAGAATGGAATAGACGAAGATCACCGCCACCACGGTCCGAGCCATATTATAAAGGAACTTCACCTGCAGGCTGCATTTCTTCGCCAGAAGCTTCTTATAGGAAGCGTTGATTGCATTGAAGATAATGAGAAAGGCCAGCACCAGAATGCCGGTGCCGATGATTTGCTGTAGGCTCAACATAATGTAAATCCTTTTTTAATTGCATCCGATGGGCGTTTGCGCCCGGTGGATACGTTATAACATCCCCAAACTTTTCAGAATATAGATCCACAGTGTGAGTGTCACGGCACTGAACAGGGTGGTTATCATGGTCACGGCAGAGGACAGGACACCGTCATGTCCCAGATTTCGGGCGGTGACGTAGCTGGTGACCGTGGTGGCAGAGCCCAGCATGATGAGGGCCGCCATCAGCTTCTGCTCCCGGTATCCCAGCAGCACAGCCACCGGAATGAAGAGGGCCGTAAAGCCGATGAGCTTCAGGAAGGAAGCGCCCATGGCCGATCGAATGGCGCCGCCCATCTTCTTAAAGTCCAGCTGCGCGCCCATGGCCATCAGTCCCAGCGGCGTCGAGGTAGCCGCCACATTGGAGACGGTTTTCGCACAGAAGACGGGCATGGGGAGCTTCAGCACCGCCCAGAGAATGCCGATGAGGATGCCCCAGATGATGGTATTTGTGGCAACACCCTTGAGCGTCTTCTTCAGCTTCGCCCCGTTCAGCGCACCCCCGTCCGGCTTCATTAGACTGAGGATCAGTACCGCTGCCACGTTGTAGAGGGGCACCGCGCCGATGATCATGAGAGAGCCCATCTCCGCTGTGCCGTAAACATTCTGGATATAGGCCATGCCGAGCAGAGAGGAGGAGCTTCGATAGGAGGCCTGGACAAATTCGCCCCGCTCCCGGGGGCATACCAGCCGGGACAGCAGCCAGGCGATGCCGATGGACAGGAAGGTGGCGATGAAGCAGTAGACCACGAAGGTGGTGTCCCAGACCGCCAGGATGTCCACCGCATAGAGCTGGTAGAAAAGGTTTACCGGCAGGGCGATTTTGAAAACGAAGCTGTTGGCCGCCGATGCGAAGCGGTCATCCATCACGCCGATACGGCGAAAAAGCCAGCCCAGCATCATGGTGCAGAAAACGGGCAGACTGGCATTCAGACTGAAAATCAGATTGGACATTGTATACTCCCTTGCTTCCGTCCGGCTTGACAGGGCAGAGCCCGGGCGGTAAGATTTGTTATTACCTGACAGTATAACACATTTCCATAGTATTCCAATGGGGGATTTAGATTATGAATCAAAAGGAGCGGGCGTCATCAGCCTTTTTTTATGCCTTTCGGGCGGCGATTCCGGTGATGACCGGTTATATCGTCTTATCCATCGGCTTCGGCATCCTGCTCCGGGCAAAGGGCTTCGGGCTTCCCTATGCGCTGCTGATGAGTCTCTGGATCTATGCCGGCTCCATGCAGTATGTGGCCGTGGACCTGCTGGCGGGAGGGGTTTCCCTGCTGACCACGGCGCTCATGACGCTGATGGTGAACCTGCGGCATCTCTTCTACGGCATCACCATGCTGGAGCGCTACCGGCGCTTCCGTCCGAAGTACCGCGGCTATTCCATCTTCGGTCTGACCGATGAGACCTTCTCTCTGGTGGTAAATCCCGCGCTGCCGGAGAATGTGCCGGAGGATGCCTACTGCTTCTGGGTTTCGCTCTTCGATCAGCTGTCCTGGATTCTGGGCACCGCCATCGGCAGTCTGCTCGGCAACATTATCCCCTTTGACTCCACGGGCATCGATTTCTCCATGACGGCGCTCTTCGTCATCATCGCGCTGGAGCAGTGGGAGCAGTCGAAGCAGCATCTGCCGGCGCTCACCGGCCTGGGGCTGAGCCTCCTCTGTCTGCTGCTTTTCGGCAGCTCACGCTTCCTGATTCCCGCCATGGTGCTGATCACCGCCGCGCTTTTCCTAGAGCGGCGCTGGCTTAAAGAAGCCTGAGATTCCCGCCGCTTTTTCGCATCAAAAGGAGATTAGTCATGCCGTTTTCCCTGCATCCCTTATTGCTCATTCTGGTTTCCGGTGCCGTCACGGCCCTGATCCGCTTTCTGCCCTTTCTGCTCTTCCGAAAGCAGGCCCCGGCGCCTGTTCTGTATCTGGGCCGGGTGCTGCCGCCTGCCATCATGATGATGCTGGTGGTCTACTGTCTGAAGGGTGTTTCCCTCTTCTCCGGCTCCCGCGGGCTGCCGGAGTTTCTGGCCATCCTGGCTGTGATTTTGGTGCACAAGTGGAAGCACAATACGCTGCTGTCGATCGTCGTCGG
>CAVELT010000079.1:0-1947 GCA_963616545.1 Dysosmobacter segnis
CCCGCATGGGCGTCCCCCTCGATGCCGTAGTCCGGCAGGAGGCGAATGCTGTCTCTCGGCGTCTTGCCGGTGCCCTTCTCCGGGCTGGTGCAGACCGCCATGACCTTTCCTTCCATACTCATCCTCCGATTTCCGCCATTTTCTTTACCTCTGTCACTGCAGTGATATCCTCAAAGCAATGGCCCTGCGGCTTCTGCTGCACGGCCTGCCGGATGGCCGCCTGCAGCATGGCCGCGCTGCTGTCCGGGCGGCGCAGGAGCTCCCGCAGGTCCACTGCCTCCCCGTAGCAGAGACAGGGCTTGAGCTGCCCCTCCGCCGTAAGCCGGAGGCGGTTGCAGCGGTCGCAGAACTTCTCGTGCACGGCACTGATGAAGCCTACGCTGCCCCGAAAGCCGGGAATGCGGTAATACACTGCCGGACCGTTGCCGTGCCGCCGCGGATCCTTCTCGAGCCCCGGATAGCGGGCCCGGATTTCCTGCAGCAGAGCCACATTGGAAACGCCCCGCTGCTGCCGTCCGCAGCCGATGGGCATGAGCTCAATGAAGCGCACATCCAGCGGCTCTGCTTCCGCCAGCGCCAGGAGCACACGCCAGTCCTCCGCATTGCAGCCCTCCGTCAGCACGGTATTGAGCTTCACCGGAAGCCCTGCAGAAAGCGCAGCCCGAAGCCCCTGCAGCACCTGCGGCAGGACATCATATCCCGTAATGGCCGCATAGGTCTGCGGGTTCAGGCTGTCCAAACTGATGTTGACGGCATCCAGTCCCGCGGAAAGCAGCTGCGGCAGCTCCTCCGCCAGCAGGACGCCGTTCGTGGTGAGGGTCACCTGCTCTACACCGGGCAGTTGTTTCAGTCTGCCAATAAAATCCGTACAGCCCCGTCGGCACAGGGGCTCGCCGCCGGTGATTTTGAAGCGGCGGATGCCGAGCGCCGCGGCGGCCTCTGCTGCCCGCAGCAGCTCCTCGTAGCTCAGGATCTCCGCCATCGTTACCTTCCGGCTCTCCAGGCCCCGGGGCATGCAGTAGCAGCAGCGCAGGTTGCAGCGGTCCGTGACGGACAGCCGCAGGTAATCGATCCGGCGGCCGAAGCGATCTGTCAGATCAGCAGACGCCCTCACTGTGCGTCCTCCACGGACATTTTTATGTTTCCGTCCGGGCCTTCGATCCGCTCCAGCAGCACCTCGACCTTGCCGCCGCAGACCATGCCCTCGTCAGCGGCCATTTCCGCCGTGAGGTCCACCGGAAAGATCACAGCATTTTCCGCTTCCGGGTCTCCGGCCTCGGTCAGCAGCAGCTCCCGGCCGCGCCGCACCACCTCGGCCTCAATGCAGCCGCCGCCGATGGTGCCGATACAGCGGCCGTCGGCAAGCAGCAGCATCTTCGTGCCCACCTGCCGGGGCGCCGAGCCCTTACGACTGATAATCGATGTAAGAACCTTTTTACCTGCTTCCGGGTCCCGGTGATGTCCGCCGATCACAGCAGTCAAAATCTCCTCCGGAAAGCCGCAGTTCTTCTGCGCCCCGTTCTTCACCGCGATGATCTCCGCCATAACGGAAACCGCAATCTCCTCCGGGGTTTCCGCGCCGATGGCCAGACCGATGGGCGTATGGACACTTTCCAGCACTTCTTTGCTGACGCCCTCCGCAATCAGACTCTCCTTCACAAGCTGCACCCGCCGACGGGAGCCCATGAGTCCGATATAAGCATGCTTTTTTCCGGCAATGATCCGGAGGCAGTCGCGGTCATAGCGGTGTCCCCGGGTCACGATCACGAAATAGCTGTCGCTGTCGCCGGGCAATGCCGTCAGCGCGGCCGCAAAGTCCTCGCACAGCACCTCGTCTGCTCCCGCCGCCCGGGCATGATCCGCAAACAGCGGCCGGTCCTCAATGCAGATGACGTGCAGCCCCAGCAGCTTTGCGATCGTTATGACGGCAATGGACACATGTCCGGC
>CAVELT010000079.1:2143-9734 GCA_963616545.1 Dysosmobacter segnis
GCCGGAGAAAGGCAGGTGAGGCTCCAGCTCTCGAGGTTCGGGTTCAGCGCCTCCAGGGCAGTAAAAAATTCTCTCTTCATAGCGCTCAGCCCTTTCCGAAGCCGCAGTTCGGGAAGCTGCAGACGGGACAGCTCAGGCAGAGTCCCCCGTTCCCCAGCCGGTCGATGCTTTCCTTCTCCACGATTTCACCCGCCATGAGCCGGGGCAGAATCAGATCGAAGATGGTGCGCTTCGAATACATGACGCAGCCGGGCAGTCCCACGATGGGGATCTCGTCATGCGCGCCCTTATAGGCCAGCATGAACATGGCGCCCGGCAGCACCGGTGCGCCGTAGCTCACGACCCGGTCCGCCGTCCTCCGAATGGCATAGGGTGTGCGGTCGTCGGGGTCCACGGACATGCCGCCGGTGCAGATCACCATCTCGGCGCCCGCCGCCAGCACCTTCTGAATGCACGCGATTTCCATCTCCGCGTCGTCGCTGCTCAGCTCATGGGCAATGACGGTGCCGCCGTACTCCCGGAGCTTCTCCTCCACCACCGGTGTGAAGGTATCCTCGATGCGATGGTAAAAAACCTCGTTTCCCGTGGTGACAATGCCGACCCGCCGGGGCCGGAAGGGCAGAAGCCGGAGGATCGGCGCGCCGCTGACCAGCGCCTGCACCCGTTCCATCTTCTCCTTCTCGATGAGGAGCGGGATAATGCGGGTGCCCGCCAGCTTGTCGCCCTTCTTCACAGGAAAACGATCATGCCGGGTCGCGATCATCATTTCCCCGAAGGAATTGACCTTGAGCAGCCGTTCCCGGTCGATGCAGAGGAGACCGTCGCAGTCCGCGATCAGCTCCACCTTGCCCTCGGAAATGCCGGAGGCATGCATGTTTTCGCTGCGGCAGAGCTCATACAGCACCATGGCGGCGTCATTCTCATGCATCATGCTCTCGTTCACTTCCCAGATGTAGATATGGTCCTTGCCCACCGACAGGAGCACCGGAATGTCCTCCTCCGTGATAATGTGACCCTTCTTGAATACCGGGCCCTTCTTCACGCCCCGGATGATCTGGGTAATGTCGTGGCAGAGCATCTGCCCCACCGCCTCCTCTGTCTTCATGAGCTTCATTGCCGCTCCGCTCCTTCGTCTGTTCTCTGTGTTTTCCTGAATTTTCCTGAAAAAATCCACTGATCCAAAGCACTATCCAGCTCATAGTACATTTTTTTCGGGGGAATGGCAAGAAACAAATGGACCGGCTGCCGGCCGCACTGAACAGAAAAATCCCCCGACGGAGAAGCTCCGTCAGGGGAAAATGAATCTTTCGATAGCTTAAACGAGTCCCTGTGCCAGCATAGCCTCGGAAACCTTCTCGAAGCCGGCGATGTTCGCGCCCACAACGAAGTCTCCCTCGTGGCCGTAGCGCTTTGCAGCGTCTGCCACATTCTTGTAGATGTTGACCATGATGTCATGCAGCTTGCCGTCCACTTCCTCGAAGGTCCAGGACAGTCTCTCGGAGTTCTGGGACATCTCCAGTGCGGATACGGCTACGCCGCCGGCATTGGCTGCCTTTGCGGGCATGTACAGGATCTTTGCCGCGAGATATGCATCGATGGCATCGGCATCGGAAGGCATGTTGGCACCCTCTGCCACTGCCCAGCAGCCGTTGTCCAGCAGCTTCTTCGCATCGGCGCCGTTGATCTCGTTCTGGGTTGCGCAGGGAAGTGCGATATCGCACTTTACGCCCCAGGGTCTCTCACCCTCGAAGTACTGTGCGGTCGGCACCTTCTCCACATACTCCTTGATTCTGCCGCGGTGACCGTTCTTGATGTCCATTACAACGTCCAGCTTGATGCCGTCTGCATCATAAACATAGCCGTTGGAATCGGAGCAGGTCACAACCTTAGCGCCCAGCTCGTGTGCCTTCTGGATGGCATACTGTGCCACGTTGCCGGAGCCGGATACGGTAATCACGGCGCCCTTCAGGCTCTTGCCGGCAGCCTTCACCATCTCATCGGTGATGTATACGAGGCCGTAGCCGGTTGCCTCCGGTCTTGCCAGGGAGCCGCCGAAGCTCAGGCCCTTGCCGGTCAGCACGCCCTCGTAGAGGTTTGTCAGTCTCTTGTACTGACCGTACATATAGCCGACCTCACGTCCGCCTACGCCAATGTCGCCGGCCGGAACGTCCACGTCCTTGCCGATGTACTTGCAGAGCTCGGTCATGAAGCTCTGGCAGAAGCGCATCACCTCGGCATCAGACTTGCCGTGGGGATCGAAGTCGGAGCCGCCCTTGCCGCCGCCGATGGGAAGGCCGGTCAGGGAATTCTTCAGGATCTGCTCCATGCCCAGGAACTTCAGGATGGACTGGTTCACGGACGGATGGAAGCGAAGGCCTCCCTTGTAGGGTCCGATGGCTGAGTTGAACTGTACTCTGTAGCCCAGGTTCACGTGGTTCACGCCCTTGTCATCTGTCCAGGGCACTCTGAAGGAGACAATTCTCTCCGGCTCAACAAAGCGCTCCAGCAGGGCGTTCTTTCTGTAGACGTCCTCGTGGGCCTCAACGATGGGTGCCAGGGAATTCAGAATTCTCTCGGCTGCCTCCAGAAACTCCGGCTCGTGCGGGTGCTTCTGCTTCAGGTTCTCGAATACTTCACTTACGTAAGACATGGTTTTTCCTCCTTTGGGAACCGACTGATTCCAGCTCAGAATCAAGGGGTCGCTCCTACTCCCCGGAAAAGCTTCCCAAATCGAGGCGTCACCATTGACTCCGAACATATTTACAGGATTTAATTTAGCACGGTGTTATGGAATGCACAAGTTTTTTCTGCTGCTATAACTTTAAAGAATAGCAAAGAAAATCCCCGCCGGGCAAAGCCCGGCGGGGACCTATAATAACTTGTTGCCGCAAGTATATTACCGTGATGAAAGAATTACTCTGTGTACTCCTTGACGCAGCCCATGATCTCCACAGGGGTCTTCTCGTTCTGCTGATAGCTCTTGCCGTAGAAGGCGAGCTTGTACATCTCCTTGATGTCGGAGATCAGCGGGTAACGAGGGTTCGCACCGGTACACTGATCATCGAAGGCATTGACAGACATCTCATCGAGGGTCTTCAGGAAATCCTCCTCAGATACGTTGTAATCTGCGATTCTCTCCTTGATGCCTACGGTCTTCTTCAGCTCAACGATCTTCTCGCAAAGCTTCTCGACAGCCTTGGCGTCATCCTTCTCCGCGATGCCGCAGAAGCGTGCACACTCAGCATATCTGTGCAGCGTATGCGGATACTCATACTGCGGGAAGGTACCCATCTTAGGCGGCTGCTCGCTGGCATTGTAGCGGATCACCTCGGTCAGCAGCAGGGCATTGGCAACACCGTGCGGGATGTGGTGATAAGCGCCCAGCTTGTGCGCCATGGAGTGACATACGCCCAGGAAGGCATTGGCGAAGGCCATACCTGCCATGCAGGAAGCATTGGCCATCTCATCTCTTGCCTTAATGTTGGTGGGCTCGTTGTAAGCGGTCGGCAGGTACTCGAAGACTCTCTTCATTGCCTGGAGTGCCAGACCGTCGGTGTACGGTGTTGCCATCATGGAAGCATAAGCCTCCAGAGAGTGTACCAGAACGTCCACGCCGGATGCTGCGGTCAGGCCCTTCGGCTGTGTCATCATGTTGTCGGTATCGACAATGGCGATGTTCGGCAGCAGCTCGTAGTCGGTGATCGGGTACTTGGTGCCGGTGTTCTGATCCGTGATTACGGCGAACGGGGTCACCTCGGAGCCGGTACCGGAGGAGGTAGGAACGGCGATGAACAGAGCCTTCTCACCCATCTTCGGGAACTGGTAAACCTTCTTACGGATATCGATATAGCGCATTGCCATATCCTCGAACTTCACATCCGGATGCTCATAGAGAACCCACATGATCTTTCCGGCATCCATTGCGGAACCGCCGCCGAAGGCCAGGATGCAGTCCGGCTGATACCGGCTCATGAGCTCAGCACCCTCCATAGCGTTGGCCAGGGTCGGATCCGGCTGTACGTGTGAGAACACGGTGTAGTCGATGCCCAGCTCGTGGAGCTTGTCGGTAATGGGCTTGGTGTAGCCTGCGGAAGCCAGGAAGGAGTCGGTTACGATGAAGCACTTCTTCTTGCCGTAGACCTCCTTCAGCTCGTTGAGAGCCACCGGCATGCAGCCCTTCTTGAAATAAACCTTCTGGGGTGCTCTGAACCAAAGCATGTTCTCTCTCCTCTCTGCCACAGTCTTGTAATTCAACAGGTGCTTGATGCCTACGTTCTCGGATACAGAGTTTCCGCCGTAGGAGCCGCAGCCCAGTGTCAGAGACGGTGCCACCTTGAAGTTGTAAAGGTCACCGATGCCGCCGTGGGAGGAAGGCATGTTGTGGAGGATACGACAAGCATGCATTACTGTTGCGTGCTTATGGATCTTCTCGCTCTCTCTGGAGTCAATGAAGAGAGATGCCGTATGTCCGGGACCGCCGTCCATGAGAAGGGTCTCTGCCTTCTGCAGAGCATCATCGAAATCCTTGGCCTTGTACATGCCCAGAACCGGAGACAGCTTCTCGTGTGCAAAAGGCTCTGCCTTGCTGTAGTCTGTCACCTCGCCGATGATCACCTTCTTGTCGTGCGGGATCTGTACACCGGCCATCTCGGCGATCTTCCATGCCGGCTGACCTACGATCTTCGCATTCAGGGAGCCGTTGATCAGGATGGTGTTCCGTACCTTGTCCAGCTCATCCTTCTTGAGGAAGTAAGCGCCTCTGTACTCGAACTCCTTCTTTACCTTGTCATAAATGCTTGCCAGAACGGTCACGGTCTGCTCAGAAGCACAGATCATACCGTTATCGAAGGTCTTGGAATGCAGGATAGAGGAAACCGCATTCTCGATATCGGCACTCTCATCGATGATGCAGGGGTTGTTTCCTGCGCCTACGCCGAGAGCCGGTGTGCCGGATGAATAAGCGGAATGCACCATGCCGGGACCGCCGGTTGCCAGGATGCAGTCGGCATCACGCATAACCTCTGTGGTCATCTCCAGAGACGGCTCATCGATCCAGCCGATGATGTTCTCCGGTGCGCCGGCCTTCACAGCAGCGTCCAGAACGACCTTTGCTGCAGCGATCGTGCACTTCTTGGCACGGGGGTGCGGGCTGATGATGATGGCGTTTCTGGTCTTCAGACAGATCAGTGTCTTGAAGATAGCGGTTGATGTCGGGTTTGTGGTCGGGATAACGGCTGCCACCAGACCCAGGGGCTCAGCCACGGTCTTGGTGCCGAAGGCCGGATCCTCTGCGATGACGCCGCAGGTTCTGTCATACTTGTACTTGTTGTAAATATACTCGGCTGCGTAGTTGTTCTTGATGACCTTATCCTCAACCACGCCCATGCCGGTCTCTTCCACGGCCATCTGTGCCAGAGGGATACGCATCTGGTTGGCAGCAGTAGCTGCAGCGTTAAAAATCGCATCTACCTGCTCCTGGGTATAGGTCGCATACTTCTCCTGTGCGGCCCGGATCACCTGCAGCTTCGCAGTAAGGCTCTCCATGTCATTGACAATCTCCGGATTCTTCAATTCCTTTGCCATCCTTTTCCTCCTTGTTCCGAAGGGCACATCCCCTCTTCATCATTTCGCGGCAACAAAAGATTTCTTAAAGCATGATAAAAGATTAAGAAACGTATCAGTAAGGTGGCTTGCTTTCGCACGCACATTGTTTGTTAATCTTTTATCAATGTACCCGTATTATAGGGTATTGTTAATTTATTGTCAATCGTTTTTCGGAAATTTTTTTGTTTCTTTCCAAAAACAATTGACATATACATATTCATCCTATCACAAAAGCAGGACACTGTAACGTAAAAAACGGTCATTGCACAAGTCTGACTCGCGCAATGACCGTTCTGTTCATCCATTTATCCGACCTTCATGCGGAACTTCAGTGCCTCCCGCTCATCGTTCACCAGGGAAATGTCGGCACCCAGCGCCTGCAGCTTCTGCTCAAAGTGCTCGTAGCCCCGCTGAATGAAGCCGATCTCGTTCACCGTGGTAATGCCTTCGGCGCAGAGTCCGGCGATCACCAGCGCGGCACCGGCGCGCAGATCCAGCGCGTTCACCGATGCACCGGTGAGTCCCTCCACACCGTCGATGACGGAGACATTGCCCTCCACCTTAATGGTGCTGCCCATGCGTGCCAGCTCGTCCACATACTTGAAGCGATTCTCGAAGATGGACTCGGTGACAATGGAGGTGCCTCTGGCCAGGGCCAGGGTCACACTGATCTGGGGCTGCATATCCGTAGGGAAGCCCGGATAGGGCAGGGTCTTCACGTCTGTGGGATGCTGCACCTTGCTGCCGATGACCCGCACGGCCTCATCATATTCAATGATGGTATTGCCCATTTCCAGAAGCTTCGCGGAGATGGACTCCAGATGCTTGGGGATCACGTTCTTGATGAGCACATCTCCCCGGGTGGCGGCTGCCGCACACATGAAGGTGCCCGCCTCGATCTGATCCGGAATCACCGCATAGCTGGTGCCGTGGAGCTTCTGTACACCCCGGATCCGGATGGTATCGGTACCGGCGCCCTTGATGCTGGCGCCCATGCTGTTCAGGAAGTTGGCCACATCCACGATATGGGGCTCCTTGGCCACGTTCTCGATGATGGTCTGTCCCTCCGCCAGAGCTGCCGCCAGCATGATGTTGATGGTGGCGCCCACGGAAACCACATCCAGGTAAATGTGGGAGGCATGGAGACCGTTCTCTGCATTGGCCACGACACAGCCGTTCCGGATCTGCACATTGGTGCCCAGAGCCCGGAAGCCCTTCAGGTGCTGGTCAATGGGCCGGGAGCCGATGGCGCAGCCGCCGGGCAGCGGCACGCAGGCCCTCTGGTACTTGCCGAGCAGCGCTCCGATAAAGTAGTAGGATGCCCGGATCCGCCGGATAAACTCATCGTCGATGGAGACGTCGGAAATCTCTGCCGCCGTGATGGATACGGTATGCCGGTCGATCCGACGAACCGAAGCGCCGATCTCCTTCAGGGCCTCCAGCATGACATTGACATCCCGCACATCCGGCAGATTCTCCAGGATGACCTCTTCGTCTGTCAGCAGTGTGCCGGCAATGATGCCCAGCGCCGCATTTTTGGCGCCGCCGATGACGACCTCTCCCCGGAGGGGCCGTCCGCCCTTCATAATAAATTGCTGTTCCATTTCACCTCTTCGGGACCCTCCGAAAAGCAGCTCGGAGAATCTCTTCTATAGTAATTGCGGAGCTCCCGGCCATAGGGCGAGAGCTCCCTTTTAAATTCCAGTTAAATCTTTGGTATTATAAGGCGCCGCTTTTCGTTCGTCAAGCCTGAGCGAAAAGTGTCAGTATCCCGTCATTTGAACACCTCCATCATCTGTCCGGAGGCCTTTTGCCCCACTGCCATGACATTATTGGCGAACAATACATCCTTCACGCCCTTTTCCCGAATGAAGTCGAGCAGGTTTCCCTGATAGTAGCGGTAGTCGATGACGTAGAGATACTGGTAGTGATCCGCCAGGAAGGGCGCCAGGGCATTGCCGTAGGATTCCTTCACCAGCACGCAGGC
>CAVELT010000079.1:9888-16971 GCA_963616545.1 Dysosmobacter segnis
TTGCCGCAGAGGGGAATGTAGGCGGTGATGGTATCCGGGTTCTGCTTCAGGGTCTCGGCCCGGTTCGTGGAGAAGTAGAAGGTGCCGTAGAAGCCGTCATAGCTCACGCTCTCATACTCCGAAAGCGCGTGGGGCTGAATGCCCTTCTCCTCGCAGAAGCGCCGGTAGGCATAGTAGGCCCCCAGCTGGGTCCAGTGATGATCCGTACGGAAGTAGATATATTCATCCGCATGCTCCCGCAGGGTATCAAAGACCGACACCCGCTTTACAGAAGGATCAATGAGGCTGTAGGTATAGGCGAAGGCCTCATTCATGCCGCTGGAGCCCAGCTTTGCCTGCACATTCTCCGGCAGCTGCACCCCGAAGGAATTGGGAATCAGCATGTCATAGAGCGTCACATCCTCCGGCAGCAGAGACTTCACCGTATTGATCATGGAGGCATAGCTCGTCACGTTTTTCTGGCTGAAATAGTAGATCTCATAGGCCCTGCCGTCACTGACGTAAATGCTGCCGGCCTGCTCTCCGGTCAGGTCCACATTTTCCGTGTCCTGCTTCTCGAGCTGCAGATTGCCCTCCGCATCGGTCTCGAAGGTATCCTCCGTTTCCGCCGGGGCCGTGTCTTCTGCGGTTTCCGCCGCTTCTCCGGCGGCTTCGCTCTCCGCCGCAGCAGTCTCCTCCGCTGTTTCCGTCAGGTCATCCAGGGAAAGGGTCGGCGCCAGGGCTGCCGCTGTTTCCGGAATGCTCTCTGCCACGCTGTCCGAACGGCTGTAAATGGCCTCACCCTGCAGTCCGTAAAGCTGCTCAAGGGAGGCTTCTCCGGCAAGCAGGGTCTCCCGGAAGGGAAAGGTATCCGAAAACCAGGCGGTCAGCTCCGTGAACCAGCTGCCGTCCAGGGCCGCGCCGAGGCTCCATTGGGGAAATGTCTTCAGCTCCCGCTTTTCGGAAACCGAATAGGAGGGACGCAGGGAGACATTGAAGCCCAGGACCGCCAGCCCCAGCAGACTTCCCCCCAGAACAACAGTCATTCCGTATTTCCATTTTGAATTCAGCTTATTTTTCATGGTTTTTAAAAGGCATTATACAAAAACGGCTGATAGCTGCTGCCCACCATGGCCATCACCGACAGCAGCAGAAGCAGCAGAAGCCAGAGCGTCCGCAGGCTGTAATAGCCGATCTCCCAGAGCCAGGCGGTTTTCAGCTGCTTCTGCACCCGCTCCTTCACCCGATCCAGGACTTCCATATGATCGTCATCCACCGGGTTACGTTGCGGGCATCCGATGGAGGCCTCCGCTTCATTGTCTTCCCCGTCCGCGCTGTCTGCCGCAGCATTCTTCACGCGGCTCCTGTTCCGGAGCCGGAGCTGTATCCGCCGGTCCGCCGCATTCCGCAGGGTATCCGACAGCAGCTTCCATACCGGCGTTGCCGCGCTCAGTGACAGCAGCAGAAAGAAGAGGTTATTCTTCAGCAGGAGACTTACCTGTGCCGAGCCGAAGACATTGCCCTGTCCCAGCATGAGAAGGACCGCGCCCCTGAGGGAGGCGAAATCCGAGAAGCGGAACAGCACCCAGCCGAAGTACACGAGCAGCAGCGTGAGGACATGCTGCAGCACAGTGCGAAGCCGCGGCGGCAGCTTTTCCGGTAATGTCCGAAGCGCGGCGGGGCCCTTCTGCCAGAGGTTTTCCAGCAGGATCAGCAGAAAATAGTACCAGCCCCAGAGCAGAAAGCTCCAGCTCGCACCGTGCCAGATGCCGGTCAGACTCCAGACCGCAAAAAGATTCAGGCAAAGGCGGCCGAAGCGGACCCGGTTGCCGCCCAGGGGAATGTATACATAATCCCGGAAGAAGGACGACAGGGAAATGTGCCAGCGGCGCCAGAAATCCCGGACGGATACCGCCATATAGGGATAATTGAAATTTTCGGGATAGCTGAAGCCGCAGATCTGACCGAGGCCCAGGGCCATATCGGAATAGGCGGCAAAGTCCAGATAGAGCTGCAGCATGTAGCAGAGGCCGCCCAGCCAGGCGCCGGCCACTGTGGCTTCGCCGCCGGACAGAAAGCCAAGCGGCAGGAAGCTCTCACAAAGCTCCCCCAGATGATCCGCCAGAAGACACTTCTTCGCGAGCCCCGCCAGAAAACGGCCGAGGCCCAGGAGAAAGGCATCCAGACTGTGCTGCCGTGAACGAAACTGCTCTGTCAGCGCCGGAAAGCCCACAATGGGTCCCTGGCCGATGACCTGGAAGTTCACGGTATACAGCAGGGTCTCGAAAAGAGGCTGCGCCGCGATGCGTTTTTTGTATACATCCGCAAGGTAGGAAATCAGACGGAAGGTATAGAAGGAGATGCCCAGGGGAAGCAGCAGGGACGGCGCCGGGAGCTTCAGTGTGCTCAGGAGAAGTCCCGTGTACTTGAAGAAGATCAGCACCAGCAGCAACAGGGCAATGCCGCCCCAGAGCCACTGCCGCGCTTTTCTTCCAGGCTTTTTCGCTTCGGGAAGCTTTCCGTCCTTTTCCGGCAGCAGCACCGCTTCCTCCTCGGCTATGGCCGCCGCGATCTGCTTTCCGACCTGCCAGCTCAGAATGCCCAGCGCCAGAAGCAGCAGGAGACAGCCCAATCCGGCAAAGCTGTAGAACAGCAGGGAAAAGAGCAGCAGCACCCGGTTCTTGTTCCGTATCCCCGGCACCAGGAAATAGAAGAAGAGAAAGAGCGGCAGAAAGGCCGCGATAAAGATCAATGTTGAAAAGCTCATGGACTCTGCCTCCTCCGGCCTCCTTCGCTGAAGCTTGCATTTCCGAAAAATATCATGTATACTCTCCTTACCTTCGGGCAGCACTGAAGCTTGGGCCCCGCGCAATGGGTGGCCACGAACCGTGTCAGGATGGGAACATAGCAGCACTAAGAGGATTCTCTCATGTGCCGCGGGAATTCCTGGGTGGAGCTGCCCGAAGGCTTTTCGCTTTCTGGGCTTAGCGCAAGCTTGGCTTGCGGGCGCCCAGAAAGCGAACACCCAACGACTATTTACAATTCTTTGATTCGATACACCCGCATGGCGTTTTCTCTTGTCACGCGGATCACTTCTTCTGTCGAAATTCCCTTGATCTCCGCCAGGATCGGCGCCACACAGCGCAGCTTTCCCGGATCGTTCCGCTGTCCGCGGAAGGGCACCGGTGCCATAAAGGGCGCGTCCGTCTCCAGCACGATGTTCTCCAGCGGCACCGCCTCGGCCACCTCCCGGAGCTTCCGTCCGTTGGGGAAGCTCAGCACCCCGCCGATGCCGATGCAGAAGCCCAGCTTCACGAAGCGCAGGGCCATCTCCGCAGAATAGGAGAAGCAGTGTATGATGCCGCCCTCCTGATAACCCTTCTCCTGTTCGATGATCGTATAGGTATCGAGAGCCGCATCCCGGGAATGCACGTTGATGGGCATGCCCAGCTCCCGCGCCAGCTGCAGCTGCCGCGCAAAGGCCTCCTGCTGTACGGACGGCACCGGATCATAAGCAAAATCCACCGATTCCGCCAGCCTCTTCAGGCGCTTGTATTCCTTTTTTCCGCAGATCTCCGGAGAGAGCGCCGGCAGCTTTTCCTTTGCCGCCAGGGCCTCCAGCTTTTCCTCCTCGCTGCGGTGATCAATGTAATAATAATCCAGACCGATCTCTCCGATCGCCACGACCCCGGGCTTTTTCGCGAGCTGCCGCAGCTCCTCGAGCGCCGTCTCCGTCAGCTCCGTCACATGGTCCGGGTGGAAGCCCACTGCCGCATAGATGCGGGGATAGCAGCTGTCGTTCCGGGCAGCCGGAGCTTCCGCGCCGAAGACATTACCCTCCTCTGCAAGCAGCCGGGCCAGGGTTCCCGCCTGTGAAGCCTCCGCCTGACGGGCCGCCTCCCGGGAGCTCTCCAGATCAAAGCCGATCTCCGTATAGGCAGCAATGCCTTCCTCCGTCAGCTGCCGCAGCAGCGGCTCCCGATCCGCCTGAAACTCCGGCGCATTCAAATGTGTGTGCGTGTCAAAAATTCTTTCGTTTTCCATTATAAGTATGAACCCAGGTAAATGAGGAGATACATGACGAGAAGATGGAGAGGATAGTAGACATAGAAAAACCACCTGCTGCGGAGGCTGCCCTTCTCGCCGTTATAGAAGAAGACAGGCAGGAAGGCGAGCGCGCCCAGGCAATAGCTGTCGGCAGAATTGAGCCCTGCCAGTATGGCGGCGCTGCCCAGCCGCAGCACACGCTCCCGACGAAAGAGGTACAGGCAGGCGATGGTCAGAAGCCCCAGTGCGCCGTAGTCGAGATGGAGAAATTCCGCGGCGGCGCTGCCGATCAGGGCGATGATCACCTGCCCGGGGCTGTTTTTCTGACGCTCCATGCCGTACAGCACCAGAAGGCCCAGGGCCAGCGTGAAGCCCACATTCAGCAGGGAAAAATTCAGCAGCTCATTGTATACCGCGAGATCGAAGGGGATCTGTGCCGCTATGGCCATCAGCAGCACGCGGCGGAAATACCGCCAGAAATCCGAGGTATGCAGGAAGCCCTCCACCAGGAGGAAGGCGAAAATCGGCCAGGCAATTCTGCCGATAAGGCGCAGAATCCCGTAAAGCCGCAGCCAGCGCTGCCCCTCCTCCGTGGCAATGGCCATTTGATAGTACTCCAGGGAATATCCGTAAAGCTTGCCATTCCGTATGATAATCAAAGCAAAGTGATCCAGCGTCATCGCCAGCAGGGCGATCAGCTTCAGAACAGAAGCTGACAGCCCCGGGGCTCTTCTGCGGCCTCTGCTGTTCCGGTAGGTAGCCATAGGCAAACCCTTAGCAGATCTCTGCGCCGGCAGGCATTGCCTTTGCCGGGGTCATCACAGACAGCTTGCCCTCTGCATCCTCAGCAGAAAGGATCATGCCCTGTGAGGTGAAGCCGCAGATCTCTCTCGGCTTCAGATTGGTCAGCACCATGACACGCTTGCCCACCAGGTCCTCCGGCTTGTAGCTGGACTTGATGCCGGACAGGATCTGGCGCACCTCGGTGCCGATCTGCACCTGGAAGCGCAGCAGCTTCTTCGACTTCTTCACTTCCTCGGCATGCAGAATCTTGCCCACACGGAACTGCAGCTTGTCAAAGTCCTCGTAGCTGATCTCCGGCTTCTCCTCCAGGGTAATGGGCTTCTTATCTGCAGCCACGTCTCCGTTCTCGTCGAGTGCGGAGGGCATGTCATCATCCTCTTCTGCGGCCTCTGCCTTCTCCGCCTTGGCTTCTGCCGGGGAAGCGGCCTGGGCTGCGGCTCTCTGCTTCTCCTCGATCACAGCAACCTCCTGCAGCACATCCTCCAGCTTCTTCCGGTCGAAGAGGGTCTCCGGGGCCTCTGCCACCTTATTGCCCTGCGGATACAGGCCGAAGACATCCATCTTCTCCAGGGGACGCGCCTCGGTGTTCAGCTCCTTCAGAATCTTCTCCGTGGTCTCCGGCATGAAGCTCTCCAGCAGGGATGCACCGATGACGATAGCCTCTGTCAGGTTGTACATCACGGTCTGCAGGCGGGGAAGCTTCTCCTCGCTCTTCGCCAGTACCCAGGGCTCTGTCTCGTCGATGTATTTATTGGAGCGGCGGAAGATCTCAAATACCGCGGTCAGGGCATCGGCCACCCGCAGCGCATCCATCTTCTCTGTGCAGACCTTCACATTCTTCAGCACAACGGCCTTCAGATCCTCATCCACCGGCTCGGCAACGCCTGCATCTGTCACAATGCCGTCGAAGTACTTGTTGCTCATGGAAACGGTTCTCTTCACCAGGTTGCCGAGAATGTTGGCCAGCATGGAATTGTAGCGCTCCACCATCAGCTCCCAGGAGATGACGCCGTCATTCTCGAAGGGCATCTCATGAATCACGAAGAAACGCACGGCATCCACACCGAAGAGGTGCACCAGGTCATCCGCGTAGATGACATTGCCGCGGGACTTGGACATCTTCACGCCCTCCTCCGACTTGCCGGCTGCGGTGAGAAGCCAGGGATGGCCGAATACCTGCTTCGGCAGGGGCAGATCCAGGCTCATCAGGAAGATGGGCCAGTAGAGCGTATGGAAGCGGATAATGTCTTTGCCGATGAGATGCAGGTCGCAGGGCCAGTATTTGCCGAACATCGCGTCAGAATTGCCGTCTGCATCGTAGCCGAGACCGGTGATATAGTTGGTCAGGGCATCCAGCCATACGTATACCACGTGCTTCGGATCGAAGTCCACGGGAATGCCCCACTTGAAGGAGGTTCTGGACACGCAAAGGTCCTGAAGACCCGGCTTCAGGAAGTTATTGACCATCTCATTTTTACGGGAAACCGGCTGAATGAACTCGGGGTGCTCCTCAATGTGCTGCATCAGGCGATCCGCATATTTGGACATCCTGAAGAAGTAGGCCTCCTCCTGGGCCTTCTCCACCGCACGTCCGCAGTCCGGGCACTTGCCGTCCACCAGCTGGGACTCTGTCCAGAAGGACTCGCAGGGGGTACAGTACCAGCCCTCATAGGAGCCCTTGTAAATGTCGCCCTTGTCGTACATCTTCTTGAACATCTTCTGCACCTGACGCTCGTGGTCGGCATCGGTGGTGCGGATGAACTTGTCATAGGAGGTATTCATGAGATCCCAGATCGTCTTGATCTCACCGGCCACCTTGTCTACATAGGCCTTCGGGGTCACACCGGCTGCTTCTGCCTTCTCCTCGATCTTCTGTCCATGCTCATCGGTACCGGTCTGGAAGCGGACATCATAGCCCTCGAAGCGCTTGTAGCGGGCAATGGCGTCTGCCAGCACGATCTCATAAGTGTTTCCGATATGCGGCTTGCCGGAAGCATAGGCAATCGCAGTCGTCATGTAAAAAGGTTTTTTCTCCATTTTTTTCACTTCTTTCCACCGACACTTGTCTGTTTCTCCCACCGGAGGGCACAATCTGCCGGGTTTTTAATAGATTCAATCCCACAATTATAGCGGAATCGCGGTTTTTTTTCAAGCTTGCTTACAGTGTCAAAAGTCTGAGTCCACGACATGCCTGCATGAAAGAAAAGAAGGCTTTGCTTTCGCAAAGCCTTCGATACGCTCGCCGCTAAGGCA
>CAVELT010000080.1:0-7424 GCA_963616545.1 Dysosmobacter segnis
CGGTCTGGCATCGGTGGCCTTCACACTGAAGATCGCCGGAAAGAGCAGCGGCCGCTCCATGGTCTATCTGGTGCTGGCGGGCACTATCGCATCGTCCTTATTTAATGCCGTCGGCTCGCTGCTCAAGTACACGGCGGATCCCCAGGACAAGCTCCCGGAGATCACCTACTGGCTTATGGGCAGCTTTACCAGCGCGAGCTATCAGAAGATCCTCATCGGCTGCCCCCTCATCGTGGTCGGCGCCGCCGTCATTTTCCTGCTCCGCTGGCGGCTGAACATCCTGTCGCTCAGTGAGGACGAGGCCAGGGCCAGCGGCATTGACCTGCAGAAGACACGGCTGCTGTTTATTGTGGCGGCAACGCTGATCACAGCCTCGGCGGTCTCCATGTGCGGTCAGGTGGGCTGGATCGGCCTGCTGATTCCCCACTGCGCGCGGATGCTGGTGGGCAGCAACAACCGCTATGTGGTGCCGGTGAGCCTGAGTCTGGGCGCGAGCTTCATGATCATCATCGATACGCTGTCCCGGACCATCAGTATCATTGAGCTGCCCCTGTCCATACTGACCGCCATCATCGGCGCGCCGGTATTCATTTCACTTCTCAACAAGACAAGGAGCACGCTGCGATGATACTGGAGGTACAGAAGGGCTGCTTCGCTTATGCCGGGCAGCAGACCATATTGAAAAATGTTGATCTCATGCTGGAGGAAGGGCATATTCTGGCGATTCTCGGTCCGAACGGCATCGGAAAGACCACGCTGCTCAAGTGCATGGTGGGACTCCTGCCCTGGCAGAGCGGCCGTTCTCTTTTATATGGAAGGGATATTCACAAGCTGAAGCCGAAGGAGGTATGGCGCAGCATTTCCTACATTCCCCAGTCCCACGGCTTTGCCTTTTCCTATACGGGCCTCGAAATGGTCATGCTGGGCCGCAGTGCCCACATGGGGCTGTTTCAACAGCCCGGACGGGAGGAGCTGGAAATGGCGGAGGCCATGATGGAGCGGGTTGGCATTTCCCATCTCGCGGAAAAGGACTGCAACCGCATGAGCGGCGGTGAACTGCAGATGGTGCTGATCGCCCGGGCGCTGATCAATGACCCGAAGCTGATCATTCTGGATGAGCCGGAGACAGGACTGGATTTTCATAACCAGATCCTGGTACTGAACATGATACAGCGCCTGGCCCACGAGGAGGGCATCAGCGCCATCATGAACACCCATTACCCCACCAATGCCATGAGCATCGCAGACGAGGCCCTGATGATGAACCGAAAGGGCGAATTTTTCTACGGCGCTGCCCGGGAGGTATTGACGGAGGAGAAGATTTCCTACTCCTTCGATGTGCAGGTAGTGGTCAACGAGTTTATGTATGAGGGCCGACAGATACGAAGCATCGTACCGGTGGCCCTGACGGAGGGAGAGGGCATTCGATGAAGAAGAGCGGAAAATTCAGAGCTTCTGACAGACGGCCGATTCGCCCGGAAATGACGGTTTCCCGTCCGGAGATGGCAGGGGATAATGTCTTCGTCACCTGGTTCTCATTGGGGGCGGACACCTCCATCACCCCGGAGACCTATGATGTGCCGGTGCTCTACCTCGGCGGTGAGGGCGACACTGTTTTTCTGCTGGGCGAAGGCGGAGCGCGGGTTTTATTGAAGCCGGGAGAGCTGCTCTATGTGCCCGGCGGCACACTCTGCGGCACGGAAACGGCAGTCGGCAGTATTTATACGGAATGTATTATCAGAAAGGAGATACAAATGAACAAGGCAGTTAAGGCAGGAGAGGCGATCACACTGAAGAATCTGATTTCCTATGAGGAGGGCAGCATTGCCAATCTCGATATCGTGCATACAGACGATATGAAGTTTGTGCTGATGGCCTTCGATGAGGGAACCGGTCTCACACCCCACCGCGCACCGGGTAATGCGATCCTGACTGCACTGGAGGGCAAGGCCATTATCGGCTACGAGGGCGAAAACTATGAACTCAATGCCGGCGAATGCTTCCGCTTTGAGAAGAACGGGCTGCACAGCGTGACCCCCCAGGGCAAGTTCAAGATGAGCCTGCTGCTGGTGCTGGAGAAGGACTGAAATCGATTTGATGCAGGGCATAGGCAAAACCTATGGATATATTCACGTACAAAGTATTTTTCAAAAATTCCTTCTTGAAGTAGAATTTGCACATTCAATATTCACAATTTTATCACATTTTTCAAGGGGGAAAAATCATGAGTCCTATCGTAGTTGGTCTCCTGGGCTTTCTGACCATCATTGCAATCGTGGTCACATTGTTCAAGAGCAAGACACTGCCCAGCATCGCCTTCATTATCTTCCCGTCCATTCTGGCGGCAATTCTGGTAATCGGCGGCTACTATTCCATTGAGAACATCGGCGCCCTGATCAAGAGCGGCTTCGGCAGCACAGGCCCCACAGCAGCCCTGTTCGTGTTCTCCGTACTGTACTTCGGTATCATGACAGATGCCGGTATGTTCGATGTCATCATCAATAAGCTGATGGGCCTGGTTGGGGACAGCGTTGTCGGCGTTACCGTGATGACCTCCATCATTGCCACCATCGGCCACCTCGACGGCGGCGGTGCATCTACCTTCCTGATCGTGGTTCCGGCTATGCTTCCGGTATACAAGAAGATGCACATGAGACCTGCTACTCTGCTGCGTGTTGCCGTAATTTCCATGGGTGTTATGAACCTGATGCCCTGGGCCGGCCCGACCATGAGAGCCGCATCCGTGCTCGGCATGGAGGCAGGTAACCTCTGGAGCACCCTGATCCCGGTACAGGTATTCGGTATCGTTCTGGGTCTCGGTCATGCCGTTCTTTCCGGTCTGCAGGAGAAGAAGAGAGGCGCCGGTCTTCACGGCAAGCTGGCACAGCAGGAGGGCGCTGTCGTTCTTGACGAGGCAGAGGCCGCAGCTGCAGCCAACGATCTGGCTCGCCCGAAGCTCTTCGCCTTCAACGTGATTCTGACACTGGCTGTTATCGCGCTTCTGGTTTGGGACAAGTTCCCCAGCTACGTTCCCTTCATGCTGGGCGTAGGCATTGGCATCCTGGTGAACTACACTGACGTGAAGCTGCAGAAGAAGGTCATCAACCTGCATGCAGGTCCGGCACTCATGATGTGCTCCACTCTGATGGGTGCAGCCGTTCTCATGGGTATCCTGGTGAAGACCGTAAAGGTAGACGATGTGGAGATCCAGAGCGTGGTTTCCTGCATGTCTCAGATCATCTCCATGATTCTGCCGGCTGCTCTCGGACAGCACCTGCCGCTCGTGATCGGTATCCTGTCTGTACCTCTGGCTCTGGCCTTCGATACCGACAGCTACTTCTACGGCATGCTTCCGGTTATGATCGGTATCGGCGAGAGCTACGGCGTAGCTGCTCTGCCCATCGCAACCGCCATGGTTGTCTGCAGAAACTGTGCAACCTTCATCAGCCCGATGGTACCGGCTACCCTGCTCGGTGTCGGCCTTGCTGATGTGGACATCAAGGATCATATCAAGAACTCCTTCCTCTACGTTTGGGGCTTCTCCATCCTTTGCATGATCTTTGCGGCGATTATGGGGATAATGCCGCTCTAATTGGCACCATCAAAAGCCTCTCCGCGTTTTGCGCGGAGGGGCTTTTTCTATACTTAGGGGCTTTTCCTATGCCTTGTCAGCCCCCTCTATCTTTGCTATAATCTAAAGAACTATGTAAAAGCGCGTCTTGCGCGGAAAGGCAGATCCCGGCGGCAATATGAATTCCAGAACCCACAAAAGCGAAAAGGCCCGGCATATTTACCGGCTGCTCTTCAGTGCAGTGCTGATCCTGGCGGAGGCAGCGCTGTTTTTTGTGATCTGGAAGCATTTCTACAATCCCGCCCTCCGGGTGCCCTACCGCTTCAAGGGAAACTACTTCGTGACATTCATCTATGCCCTGCTGCTCCTCGTGTTCGGCAACCTCTACGGCGGCCTGAAGCTCGGCTATTACCGGAGCTTCCACATCATCTTCAGTCTGGCGGTGTCTTCCCTCGTGACCAATCTGGTGGCTTATGTGACCATCATTATCCCGGCAGCCACCTGGTACCTCTCGCCCCTGCCGGCGGTGGGCCTTCTGACCCTGCTGCAGATCCTCTGCGCCGCCCTCTGGAGCATCGTCGGCACCCGGCTCTTTCTGAAGCTTTTCCCGCCTCAGCGCCTGATCCTGCTCTACGGCTCCCATACCGATGAGCTGGCCGCCAAATTCGCGACCCGCACGGACCGCTATATTATAGAAGAAAAGCTTTGTGTGGAGGGGGATAATGCCTTCGGGCCGAAGACATTTTCCCAAACCTGCAGTCGGCTCTGCCGCTACGACGGGGTGATCATCGGCGACATCTCGGCGGAGCTCCGGAATGATTACCTGAAGTTCTGCTACAGCCACTTTCTCAGGACCTATACCGTGCCGAAGCTGACGGACATCCTGCTGAAGAGCGGAGAAACACTGCATATTTTCGACAGTCCGATCTATCTCAACCGAAACTACGGCCTCAGCCTCGAGCAGGAGGCCATGAAGCGCTGCCTGGATCTCGCGGTAACGATTCCGGCGCTGCTCCTTTGCTCGCCCATTCTGCTGCTGACCGCGCTGGCCATCAAGCTGGAGGACGGCGGGCCGGTATTTTTCCGGCAGCAGCGTTGCACCCGAGATGGCCGTGTATTCAGTATCCTGAAGTTCCGCTCCATGATCGTGGATGCGGAGAAGGACGGCCGGGTGATCCCCGCGACAGACAGGGACCCCCGGATCACGCGAGTGGGCGCCTTCATCCGGGCCACCCGCATTGACGAGCTGCCCCAGCTCCTGAACATTCTGAAGGGCGACATGGCGCTGGTGGGCCCCCGCCCGGAGCGTATCGAGCACGTGCGCCAGTATTCCGAGGAGATCCCCGAGTTCTCCTACCGCATGCTGGTGAAGGGCGGCCTCACCGGCTACGCCCAGGTCTACGGCAAGTACAACACCACGGCCTACGACAAGCTGAAGCTAGACCTTATGTACATCCAGAACTACAGCATCCTGCTGGATCTGGAGATTCTCTTTAAGACCATCCAGATCGTACTGACCAAGGAAAGCACCGAGGGCTTCAGCGCGGCAGCGTCCGAGGAGATCCGGGAGAAGGCGGAGGGGGAGAGATGAAGATCCTCATGGTGAACGCCTCCAGCAATATCGAAAAGCGCGTGGATCTGCTCTATGATTTCCTGACAGCCCGGGGGCATGAGGTGACGGTGTTCGCTTCGGACTACCTGCATGCCTCGAAGACAAAGCGCAGCAGCACGGAGCGGGGCTATACGCTCATCGAAACCCTGCCCTATCGGCGGAACATTTCCCTGCAGCGGCTCTATTCCCATTGGCGCTTCTCTCGAGATGTCTTCCGTGAAATCAGGGAAATGTCGGCGGACCTTCTTTACCTGGTGGTGCCGCAGAATTCCAATGCGGCGATTGCAAAAAAGTACCGGCGGCTTCACCCGCAGACGAAGATCATCATTGACATTGTGGATATGTGGCCGGAAAGTCTGCCCATCGGCGGCACCGAGCACTTTCCTTTCTCACTCTGGGCAGCGGTGCGGGACCGGCACCTTCAGGATGCGGATCTGCTGCTGTTGGAATGCGACTACTATCGAGAACGCCTCGGCAGGCGCCTGGACGGCATTCCGAACATGACTCTGCCCTGGCTGCGGCGGGATGACGGCAAAGAATGGTGCAGCCGTTACCGGGAGGAGGGAAATGTCGGTGGCGCGGCAGCTGCGGCCCCTGCCCGGGAGCAGCTGCGGCTCTGCTATCTCGGTGCCGTGAACAACATTATTGATATGGATGCGATAGAAGCGCTGCTCAGGAGCCTGCGGAAGGCGGGCTGTGCTGTGACACTGGAGCTCATTGCGGTGGGCGAACGGAAGGCGGAGCTTGTGCAGAGAGCGCAGGCAGCCGGTGCGGCAGTGACTGATTACGGTCCCATTTATGATGCAGCCAGACTGCAGGAAATCATGGATGACTGCGACTACGGCATCAACCTGATGAAATCTACCGTCTGCGTGGGCCTCAGCATGAAGCTGGTGGACTACCTCGCGGCCGGGCTTCCGGTGATCAACAATCTCCCGGGAGACAGCCGGGAGCTGACGGAGAAGGAGCACTGCGGCCTGCAGTGGCCGGTATCGGCGGAGCGCTTACCGGAGGCGCAGGGACACTTTGACCGGCGGGAAATCCGAAGGGCCTATGAGGAGAGGTTTTCGTCCCGGCAGTTGGAGAAGTATTGGCAGGAGGTGGAGGAGAGGCTATGAGAATACTTCATATTTCACCCTATTTTCCGGATCTGAAGACCAATCATGCCGGCGGCGTCTGCATGGGCAAGGAGCTGGAAACACTGCGCTGTCAGCATGAGGTGCAGGTGCTGACCTTCGTGGCTTCTGATTTTGACGAAAAGCTGGCAAAGCAGCATGCTGAAGATCCGGACTATCATTGGGTACGAATCTCACGCCTTTCCCGGGCAGTGCATGCATTGCTTCTGCCGTGGCTGCCCAACTATTTTGCAGCCCGGTCTTCACTTCGATTTGCCGTGCAAATGATTTGTTTGATCAGAAAATACAAAATACAGGCCATCCATGCGGAATATGCGTCTATGGGGCAGTATCTTTGGATACAAAAGCTGTTTCCGGGACTTCGTTTCCACCTGGTGGAGCATGACATGACCGCACAGTCCTTTGAAAGGAAGCATGCGGAGGCAGCGCAGAAGGCGGCTTCCGGCGGCCTTGCGGCGACGCTTAAGTGCCGGTATGCCGGGAGACAGCTTGCCAGGGTGAAGCGACAGGAAGGAAAATATTGCCGGAAGGCAGACAAAGTATTTGTCTTTAATGAAAAGGACAGAAGGTTGGTCCGGGATTTCTATGGCGTGGACAGTCTGGTGTTAAACCCGTATTTCGGCATAGAGGACGGCCTCCTGCGCGAGGATCCTGCCGCGCCGGCAACAGAAAGGAAACGGTATTCTGTTTGCTTTCTGGGGCAGATGGGACGGCCGGAGAACGATCAGGCTGGGCAGCGGCTTATTGAGATTTGCTGCAGAGTGAAGGAAAAGCTGCCGGAGCTCACCCTGTATCTTGTGGGAAATCAGCCATCGGAGGCACTGCTTCGAAGGGCAAAGGAGGCCAATCGGGCGTTTGAAGATGTTTGCGACAAAGCAGAGGGCGGCAGTGCCCGGCCGGCTGATCAAGCGGAAAGCTGGGTTACAGTGACCGGCTTTGTGGAGGACGTAGACATTTACATCCGAACGGCAGAGCTTGCGGTATTTCCGCTGGAAATGGGTGCCGGCATCAAGGTGAAGGTGCTGCGGGCACTGGCTCTGGGCACACCGGTCATCACCGGACAGGTCGGCGCCGAAGGAATCGACGAGGAGTATCAGGTCATTGT
>CAVELT010000081.1:0-15399 GCA_963616545.1 Dysosmobacter segnis
AAGAAGAACTGGTCTATTCACAGGGCGTCATTCCTGCTCTTTATCAGCTGATGGAAGACCTTGTCGCCAAGGATGAAAAAGTCATCACCATGACCCCTGCATATGGCTTCTTCCTGCATGCCTGTGAATATAACAACGTGGAATTGGTGCGCAACGAGCTTGTGAGAGATGAAAAAGGTCATTTTTCCATTGATTTTGAACAGCTTGAAAAGCAGGCCTCTGACCCCAAGGTACGTATGATGCTGCTGTGCAATCCTCACAATCCGACCGGCAGAGTCTGGAGCGAAGAAGAATTAGGCAGGATTGCTGAAATTGTCGAAAAATATGATCTCTGGATTGTATCCGATGAAATTCATTGTGATCTGGTCCGCACCGGAATCAGCCATACGCCTATGGGAAAAGTCATGAAAACTTACAATAAACTTGTAACTTGCATGTCAGCAAGCAAGACTTTTAATCTGGCAGGGCTTATGTTCTCTGATATTATCATTCGCAACAAAGAAGAACGAGCAAGATTTGTAGCAAGAGATAAAACGGTTGGTGACTTGAATCCGCTTTCAATAGCAGCTCACAAAGCGGCCTATGAGCACTGCGGAGAGTGGCTTACAGAGCTGAAGCAGTATCTGGATGAGAACTTCCAATATCTGAAGGGCTTTCTGGATGAATATCTGCCGGAGGCTGTATTCGATTTACCGGAATCCAC
The DNA here is from genome assembly GCA_963616545.1 of Dysosmobacter segnis. GTDB lineage: Bacteria > Bacillota > Clostridia > Lachnospirales > Lachnospiraceae > Oribacterium. The sequence goes on from CAVELT010000081.1 coordinate 704, forward strand.
TTATCTCGCATGGGTGGATATGAGCCGTTGCCTTCCGGGCATTCAGGACATGTCTTCCTTCTTTGCAAATGAAGCCGGTGTTCTTCTGGAAGGCGGGAATGACCTGTTTGTAGGCAATGCCGAGGGCTATATCAGACTGAATCTTGCCATGCCGAAAAGTATACTTGAAACAGGAATGACACGTATGCGCAATGCCATTTACAAATACAGAGAAACGCTTAAATGACACCTTCTCGTATAAAAAGATTTCAATGAACAATTGAAAGGAGAACATAATATGTCACAAAGTGATAGTTCAACCAAACAATTAAGGCAGGTATTGGGCTTCGGTGATCTGTTAAGCACAGCGATCGGTCAGATTATCGGAGCAGGTATTATGACACTTCTCGGATCCGCCATTGGCCTTACCGGAAGATCTGTACCGTTTGCATTAATTATCTCTGCCTTCCTGGTTATTGGCTACACCCTTCCTATGATCATCATTCCGGGAACGGTTCGCGTAAGAGGCGGGCAATATACCCTCGTCGGCATGCTGGCCGGAAAAAAGCTCACCGGCGTATTTATCATCATTTATATCATGTCCAATATTGCAATGGCTATGTATGCTGTTTCATTTGCAGGATATTTCATCGATTTCTTTGGCGTTGGAGATCCAAAAGTTGTTGCCGTCGGACTGCTTACGATTTTCTTCATTATCAATATCGTCGGCGTTGATGTTATGGCCAAATTCCAGAACGTTATTGTCGTTCTCCTTTGCCTGGCACTTGCCAGCCTGGGCGTATTCGGCGTCGGACGCGTTCAGCCGGATTACCTCACAAACGGTTTTTTGACCAACGGCGTCCTCGGCCTTTTCAAAGCCGGCGGACTGATGACATGGGCGCTCGGAGGCTCCTATGTACTGGTGAATCTGTCTGCAGAAGCCAAAAATCCTACCCGGGATATTCCGCTTGCCATGATTATTTCTACAGTTATTGTAGCCGCTATTTACGCTCTGGTAGCTGTTGTGGCATCCGGCGTATTTCCTGTAGAACAGGTTGCCAATCAAAACCTTTCCATCGTGGCCAAAGAAGTTCTTTCAACGCCGGTTTACAGCTTCTTCATGGTATGCGGTGCAATGTTTGCCCTGGTTTCTACTTTGAATGCACAGTATGCATGGGCCACAAAGCCTATTCTGCAGGCTTGTGATGATGGCTGGCTGCCCAAAAAGCTTGCTTATCTTCATCCTAAATTCAAAACACCCGTCATCCTTCTGGCGATTCTTTACGTTCTCGGTGTTGTATGTGTATTAACGGGATGGGATGTCAGTATTCTCGGAAACCTGGCACTCATTTCCAGTATGATTGCTTTCCTTCTGGTGTCTGTATTCATGGGCAAGCTTCCCGAAATCGCACCTGAAGCATGGAAGAAATCCAAATTCCACATGAACAAGGGCATGCTGACGCTGATGGTTGTTTATTCATCACTGGCTTCCGTTTTTGTCATCTGGCTCAATGCGATCCAGCTTTCCATGCCCTTTATTATCGGCAACATCGTTATCATCGTCCTTGCTTTTGTTTTCTCCGGCGTTAGAGAGAAATACGTAAACATGGACATCAGCTATGAAGACAATTGATTCACTTTATGGAATTCATATTACAGAAAGACGAAACTACAGTTTAAGCGGAGGTATTTAACATGGCAGTAAATGCAAGAGAGATTGTAAATGATTATATGAACGGTGCCGGAAAGTTATCCGAAATGGATGGGGAATTTATCCGGAAGTTTATGGATTTAGGGGACAGTGTCGGCGGTGATGTTCTGTCGCCTAAGACAAAGGAGCTGATCAGTGTGGCAATCGGCATTTATAACTGTTGTCAGTATTGTATTTGCGGTCACACCCGTAATGCTTATCAGGTCGGTGCGACCAGAGCGGAGATTATGGCCGCAGCTGAGGTTGCAATCGGCTTCGGCGGCGGTCCGAGTGTTGCTTACAGCGCGGCTGTGCTCACTGCGGCTCTGGATGAATTTGAGCATGATTTTGATGAGGGTGTGAAGGAATCTCTGTAAACACGGATTCCTGCGATGAAATTCGGCGGTTGGGATGAGCACGCTGTTGCGCGTGGCGTTCCAGCCGCTGTATTGCCTCATGCTGCCGGATACTGCGCTATGTATTCCGCAAATGCAGATAAACGGTATTCACGGAGATGCCCAGCTGCTCGGCAACCTTGCCGGCGGCGCCCTTGATGGTGAAGATCTTCTTTTCCTTGAGGAGAGAGATGATCTCCTTGTTCTTGTTGGCGGCAGAAATGTCCGGATTGTTCATGGCCTGCGTGCGGGCAGCTTCGACGGCCTTGCGGATGAGCGCATCGCTGTTGCTGACAAAGGTCTCTGTGACATCGACAGTATCCTGTGACGCGGGCATCAGGCCCTCCAGAATCGTGCTGAAGGGCACTTCCATATGAAGGTTTATGCAGAGCAGTCCGATGATGCGGCCATTTTCGCCTGGAATCGGGATCGTTGTGGATTTCATGGGCTGGCCGCTGCGATTCTTATTGAAATAAACCAGGCCCCTGCGATTATCGCCGCTTTTGCGGATCTCCTCCAGCATTTGCATGCCCAGATCGGTGATCGGCGCCCCCTCGCTGCGTCCGGTAAAGTGTCCGTTAATGACCTTGACGGCAGAAAATTCCGGATCCTCCAGACTGTGCAGCACAATCTCATAAGCCGGACCGAGATAGGCGGAGAGCCCGTCCAGCAGGATCTTGTAGGATGTGAGGATCTCCCGGTCAACGGGGGTGAGTGAGACATTATCCAATTTAAATACTCCCTTCTGATGTGTTTGCTGACAGTATAGCATATTCTGCATTGACAATCCTCCTGTAGAGTGTTTATATATAGGGGACAAACGAATAAATGTCTTTGGGGCAGGTGCAAGTCCTGACCGATGGTATAGTCCATGAACCTCCGAGGGAGGCCGATCCGGTGAAATTCCGGAACCGACGGTACAGTCCGGATGGGAAAAGACAGCGGCAGCAGTCTGTACAGGATAATGCAGGCGTCCGCGAGAATTCACATGGAGCTCTGAAGTCATTTACTTCAGAACTTTTTTTATTGTCAGACGGGCAGGATGAGACCCGTTTGACTGTGGAGGAAAAACGGATGAAAGTAAATGTACAGCGGTTGACATTGGCGGGTATTTTCGGAGGCATCGGCTTTGTGCTCATGTTCATGGGCATTTCCATTCCGATTCTGTCTCCCTTTGCGAGACTGGATTTTTCCGGTCTTCCGGAGCTGATCGGCGGATTTATGCTGGGCCCCTCCGGTGCGGTTGCCATCATTATCGTAAAGAATCTTCTGAAGCTGCTGACCCAGGGAAGCTCGTCCATGTTCACCGGCGAGGTGCAGAACGTGCTCCTGAGCATTGCCTATGTGCTCCCGGCGGTGCTCTATTATCAGAAGCATAAGACGAAAAGAGGCGCGATGATCGGCATCGTCCTCGGCTCGGTATGCAGTGTCATTGTGGCGATCTTCACCAACATTTACCTGATCTTTCCGGCCTATATCGCGCTTTACGGCATGAGCTGGGATTCCATCCTGGAGACCTGTCACGCCATCAACCCGTATATCAACAGCATCCCGACCTTTGTGATCTTTTCGGTGCTGCCCTTCAATATCGTATCTAGGGCCATCACCTCGGTGTTCACGGCGCTGCTGTACAAGCGGATCAGCGTACCCCTGCGGCGGATGCTGGGAGAGCAGAGCAGAGCGGAGGCTGTGCGGAAGGAGGATATCGCATGAAATTCAGTATCGATAAAAATTTAAGCTTTGCGGATGCGGTGCAGCTCATGTTTGAGAAGCTGGGAACGGACAAGATCATGGCGCTGGCCAGCTCCGTCAACGATTACGTCATGGTGCGGAATGTCAGCTGCCTTTTCTATGACGGCCTGGTGTTCTTCAAGACGGATAAGAATTTCCGGAAGACGCAGCAGCTGCTGCAGAATCCCCATGTGGCGCTTTGCTGGAGCGGCGTGCAGATCGAGGGCATTGCGGAGAACCGGGGCCTCGTAGTGGATGAGCCGGAGCGGAAGTTCGAAAAGCTCTATAAGCAGTATCTCTGGGGCAGCTACAACAAGTATTCCCATGAGGATACGGAGATTCTCATCGCGGTGCATCCCAAGTATGTAGAGGTCTGGGACACCAGTGAGGACAACTATGCGTACCAGATCTTCATTGACTTCGACAAGGAGTCGGTGGAGGTGAAGCCCTACGACCGGACGGACCGCGCATAAGCAGCGAAGCCGGACGGCAGCGGACTTGACAGAACTTTTTCTTGACTAACCGGGAAAAGAAGCATAAACTGAACAAAATCAAAGAAGCCTGCAGCGGAGGCAGTGTAAACCGCTCTCTGCGCAGGCCGGAAACCATAAGGGACTGCCTGCGGCAGCGTCTGCTCCGAAACGAAGCAGACGCTCCGGGTGTCCTTTTTTTGCGGTAAAAGCAGAAAGGAGAGCATGAATTTATGCATGTTGTGAAGGTCCTGTCGAAATCGGTACGGGAATTCAAATTTGCATCCATGATGGCCCCGCTGATGGTCAGCGGAGAAGTGGTGATGGAATGCATTATCCCCTTTGTCATTTCGAAGCTGATCAACCAGATCAAGGCGGGTGCGGGTCTGGATGTGATTTTTTTCTATGGTGTGATTCTGGCGGTCATGGCCATGATTTCTTTGCTGTTCGGCATTGCAGCCGGCAATTACTGTGCAACGGCCTCCACCGGCTTCGCACGGAATCTGCGGAAGGATATGTTCTACAGAATTCAGGGCTTCTCCTTCGAGAATATCGACCGCTTTGATACCGCTTCCCTGGTGACGCGTATGACCACGGATGTATCCAATGTACAGCTCGCTTATATGATGCTGACACGGCTTGCCTTCCGTGCACCTCTGATGATGATCTTTTCCTTTACTATGGCCTTCATCATGGGCGGGCGCATGGCCTGGATCTTTGTGCTGACCATTCCCCTTCTGGGCGGCGGACTGGCCCTCGTTATGCGGCTGACCATGCCGCTGTTCCACGCGGTGTTCAAAAAGTATGACCGTCTGAACGAGTCGGTGCAGGAGAACATCAACGGCATGCGGGTGGTGAAGTCCTTCGTGCGTGAGGAGTTTGAGAAGGAGAAGTTCGACCGGGCAGCCGAGGAGCTCTGCGGGGACTTCACAAAGGCGGAGAAGATCCTGGCCTTCAATAACCCCATGATGCAGTTCTGTCTCTATGTCGTAATGGTCTTTGTCCTGAGCTTCGGCTCCTATACCATCATCAGCTCCCGGGGCAGTCTCCTGGATGTAGGACAGCTGTCCGGCTTGCTCACCTACAGCTTCCAGATCCTCATCAGCCTGATGATGATCTCCATGGTCTTCGTTATGGTGACCATGTCCATTGAGTCCAGCAAGCGTATTGCCGAGGTGCTGGAGGAGGAGAGCACATTGCACAATCCGGCGGAGCCCATTATGGCGGTGCCCAACGGCGATATCGACTTCAACCATGTAAACTTCAAGTACCAGAAGAATGCCGAGCGCTTCGTGCTCTCCGACATTGACCTGCATATCAAGAGCGGTGAGACCGTCGGTATCCTGGGCGGCACCGGCTCCTCCAAGTCCTCGCTCATTCAGTTGATTTCCCGGCTCTATGATGCCACAGAGGGCAATGTCATGGTCGGCGGACAGGATGTACGGAACTATGATCTCCGGACACTCCGGGATCAGGTGGCCGTGGTGCTGCAGAAGAATGTGCTGTTCTCCGGCTCCATCAAGGAGAATCTCCGCTGGGGCAATCCCAATGCGACGGATGAGGAGCTGGTGGAGGCCTGCCGTCTCGCGCAGGCGGATGAGTTTATTCAGCTCTTCCCGGAAAAGTACGATACCCATATCGAGCAGGGCGGCTCCAATGTCTCCGGCGGCCAGAAGCAGCGTCTCTGTATCGCCCGGGCGCTCCTCAAGAAGCCCCGCGTGCTGATCCTGGACGATTCCACCTCGGCAGTGGATACAAAGACCGATGCGCTGATCCGCAAGGGCTTCCAGGACTTCATTCCTGAAACCACGAAGATCATCATTGCGCAGCGCGTGTCCTCGGTAGAAGAGGCCGACCGCATTATCGTCATGAACGGCGGACGGATCGAGGATATGGGAACCCACGCCGAGCTTTTGGAGAGAAGCCCCATCTATCGTGAGGTCTACATTTCACAGAACAAGAAAGGAGAAGAGGAATGAGTGAGCAGAACAAAGCAAAGCGTCCCGGCAATCTGGCGGGTACGATGAAGCGGCTGATCGCCATGCTGTTCCGCTTCTATCCCGTGCTTTTGCCCTTTACCATCGGCTGCATCCTGGTGAATGCCTGCGTTTCGGCCCTTCCCTCCCTGTTTCAGCAGCGGATCATTGCCCTTATCGAGCTTTCCTGGAAGGACGGCGACTGGGCCGGGGTATCCGGACAGATCCTTCGCCTTGTGAGCATTCTGGCCTCCATGTATGTGGTGTCGCTCATTGCCGGCCTGATCTACAACCGCACCATGGCCATCATTACCCAGGGCTCTCTCAAGAAATTCCGGGAGCAGATGTTCAACGGCATGCAGGATCTGCCGATCCGCTATTTTGATACGCACAACCACGGCGATATCATGAGCTACTATACGAACGATATCGATACGCTGCGGCAGATGATCTCCATGAGTATTCCGCAGGCGCTGGTGTCTCTCGTGTCGGTGACCACGATTTTCTGCATCATGCTCTATTATTCCATCTGGCTGACGCTGCTCGTGGTGGGCGGCGTGCTGCTTATGACCCGGGTGGTGAAGAAGGTCGGCGGCGGCTCCAGCCGGTACTTCCTGCGGCAGCAGCAGGAGGTGGCGAGAACCGAGGGCTTCATTGAGGAAATGATGAACGGCCAGAAGGTCATCAAGGTCTTCAACCATGAGGAAGCGGCCGAGGCGGATTTTGACAAGATCAATGACGAGCTCTTCCGGGTATCGGAGAAGGCCAACAAGTATGCCAACACCCTGATGCCCATTCTGATGAACATCGGCAACATCCTCTATGTGGTGGTGGCCATCGTGGGCGGCGTGCTGCTGGCCCTGAAGGCGCCGAATCTGAGTCTGTCCGGCATGGCCCTCAGCATTTCCATCACGGTTCCCTTCCTGAACATGACCAAGCAGTTTGCCGGTCAGATCGGTCAGGTATCGAACCAGATCAATGCGGTGGTCATGGGTCTCGCGGGTGCCCAGCGTATCTTTGCCATGCTGGATGAGAAGCCGGAGGCGGACGAGGGCTTTGTGGAGCTCGTGCAGTGCAAGGAAGAAAACGGAAAAATCGAGGAAACCAAGGAGCGCACGGAAATGTGGGCCTGGAAGAATCCCCGGGCCGAGGGCGGTGCCGACTATCGCCGTCTTGCCGGTGATGTGGTGCTGAAGGATGTGGACTTCTCCTATGACGGCAAGAAGACGATCCTTCAGGGCATCAATGTCTTCGCCCGGCCGGGCCAGAAGGTGGCCTTTGTGGGCGCCACCGGTGCCGGAAAGACCACCATCACGAACCTGATCAACCGCTTCTATGATATCCAGAGCGGCACCATCACCTACGACGGCATCGACATTAAAAAGATCAAAAAGGCAGAGCTGCGCCGTTCCCTGGGCATCATCCTGCAGGATACGGTGCTGTTCACCGGCACGGTCATGGACAATATCCGCTACGGCAAGCTCGATGCCACGGATGAGGAGTGTATCGCCGCTGCCAAGCTGGCCGGCGCTGATGACTTCGTCCGTCGTCTGCCGAAGGGCTATGAGACAGAGATTAAGGGCAACGGCTCCAACCTGTCCCAGGGTCAGCGGCAGCTTCTGTCCATTGCCCGGGCGGCAGTGGCAGATCCGCCGGTTATGATCATGGATGAGGCCACCAGCTCCATTGATACCCGTACCGAGGCCATTGTCCAGAAGGGCATGGATGCCCTGATGGCGGGCAGAACCGTATTCGTCATCGCCCATCGTCTCAGCACGGTGCAGAATTCCGACGTGATTATGGTGCTGGATCATGGTAAGATTATAGAGCGGGGCAGCCATGATGAGCTGATTGCCGCGAAGGGCAATTATTATCAGCTCTATACGGGCGCTTTCGAACTGGAGTGAAGATCATAGAGACAGCATAAGGAGGAGAGTCATGACAGAAAAACAGGAGATGGCACAGAGGTTTCACAATAAGGGCTACAACTGCGCACAGGCAGTGGCCTGCAGCTTCTGCAGCGACTTCGGCATTTCGCAGGAGGAAATGTTCCGGATCGCCGAGGGCTTCGGACTGGGCATGGGCATGATGGAGATGTGCGGTGCCCTGTCCGGCATGATGATGGTCATCGGACTGGCCAACAGCGTGGGCGACCTGGACAAGGGCAAGGCCACCAAGGCGGACACCTACCGGAAGGTAAAGACCTATGCCGAGCGTTTCCGGGAGCAGAACGGCTCCTATCTCTGCCGTGAGCTGAAGGGCGTGGAAACCGGCAAGGTGCTGCGCAGCTGTCCGGACTGCATCAATGATGCGGTGGCACTGACCGAGGCCTATCTTGCGGAAAATCCGCCGGTGAAGGCATAAATGCTGTATGACAAGGACATACGGGAGCCGCTCTTCTCCTTTCTGGAGGAGAGCTACGGCAAGACCCGTATGATCGAGGAAAAAATGATGGGCATCTCCCGGGCCGACATTGTCATGGTCACGGAGGATGCCTTTTATGGCATTGAGATCAAAAGCGACGCCGATACCTATACCCGCCTGTCCCGGCAGGTGACGGATTACGACTATTACTTCGACTATAACTATATCGCCGTGGGCACCCGCCATGCGGAGCATGTGGCGGAGCATGTGCCGGAATACTGGGGCATCATCACCGTGGAGGAGCTGCCGGAGGGGCCGGATTTCTACATTCTGCGCCGCCCGAAGCTCAATCCCCGCATGGATATTCGCCTGAAGCTGTCGCTTCTCTGGCGGCCGGAGCTGGCGGCGCTGCAAAGCCTGAATGAGCTGCCGGCCTACGCCCGGAAGTCGAAAAAATTTGTCATCGGCAAGCTTGCGGAGACGGTTCCCTATGAAATTCTGCGTCTTCAGATGAGCACCCTGCTTTTTGAACGGGACTACGCCGCACTGGAGGCGGAGATGCAGCGGGTTCGGAACGAGCGAAGGCAGAAGAGCAGCGGCAGCGGGACGAAGGGCGGCAGATCTGCCGGGACAATGTCTTCGGGCCGCAGACGCCGGCGGGAGCCGTCGCTTCTCGTGCGCCGGGTGGTGAAGAAACGGAAGCGCGGCAAGAACTGAAGAAACATAGGTTGAAACTATAAGACTTAGTGGAAAATCCAATGGCGCGTTAAGGGCAGGTGGATGTCGTGCATCCCGGAAAGTATGCTACAATGAAGGCAACACTTTGGGGAGGTCGGGTATGGAAAGCTTTTTTATCGCCATGAATGCGGTGATTCCGTTTCTTTGCTATATGCTTTACGGCTATTTTTTCCGGCGGATCGGAATCACGGACGATGCTTTTTATAAGAGGCTCAACAAGTTCATCTTCTGGGGGCTCTTTACCCTCATGATGTTCAACAACATGTACACCATGGATCTCTCCATGATGCCGAAGCTGAGCTTCATTCTCTTTGCCTGGGGCACACTGGGCGCTGTGATCCTTCTTTCCGTGCTGCTGCTGCCCCGCTTCTGCAAGACGAAGCCCCGCTGCAGCGTCATCATCCAGGGCATCTACCGCAGCAATGTTCTGCTCTTTGCCGTGCCGCTGTCGGAAAGCATTTTCGGCAGCGAGGGGGCGGCCCTCGGCAGCATTCTGGTGGCACTGATCGTGCCGATCTACAATGCCACCGCGGCCATTCTGTTCGCCTGCTTTGATGAGCGGAATGCCAAGCCCACGGTCAAGGATATTCTTCTGAAGGTGCTGCTGAATCCGCTGATTATGGGTACCCTGGTGGGGCTTCTGTTCCTGCTGCTGAAGATTCCGGTGCCGAAGGCCCTCATGACACCCATCGGAAAGTTTTCCTCCATGGCATCGCCCCTTGCAATCTTCGGTCTGGGCGGCACCCTGTATTTTTCGAATATTGCGAAGAACCTTCGGTATATCGGCTTTGTGCTGCTGATGAAGCTGATTGCGGTGCCGGCGGTGATCATCGGACTTACGACACTGCTTCCCTTCAGCAATGTAGAGCGCTTCCTGCTGGTGGCCATGTATGCCACACCGATCGCAGCGGCCTCCTTCCCCATGGCACAGAACATGGGCGGTGACGGCGAGCTGGCGGCACAGCTCGTGGCCATCAGTACCGTGGCCTCCGTATTTACGCTGTTCCTCTGGATCTTTGTGATGAGCAGCACCGGCTTGATATAAGCGCAGTTTTTCACAACAAGACAGAAGGATTTCTAAGAAGATAAGAGGATTCTGAGATTGAAAAGGAATCCTCTTTTTTGTATGATAATTCCGGTATGTTAAAAACTTCACCATGTCTGCGGAGCGGCTGAAAGGCAGCGACTGTGTAGTCATGGAGGCAATATGTTTCGTCCTTAAGGACGGGTCTGGAGGCGTTATGGCAGAGGATATGAAGCAGGGGCTCCTGGCGGGCTTTCAGCAGGTTTTCGGTGACCTGGAGGGCGCGAAGGCCTATTTTGCACCGGGCAGAGTGAATCTGATCGGTGAGCACACGGATTACAACGGCGGGCATGTGTTCCCCTGTGCATTGACCATCGGAACCTATGCCTGCGTCCGGAAGAGAAGCGACCGGAAGCTGCGCTTTTATTCCGTGAACCTTTCCGGCGGCGGTGTGGTGGAGACAAGTCTGGATGATTTCCGGCCGCTGCAGGATGATTCCTGGACCGCATATCCGAAGGGCGTCATGTGGGCCTTCGAGAAGCGCGGCATGAAGATGGACCGCGGCTTGGATTTCGTGGTTTACGGCAACATCCCCAACGGCTCCGGCCTGTCCTCCAGTGCCTCTCTGGAGGTGCTGACGGGCTTTGTGCTCCGGGATCTCTACGGCTTCGAGGTGAGCAACACGGAGATCGCGCTCATCGGCCAGGACGGCGAGAACCACTACAACGGCATGAACTGCGGCATCATGGACCAGTTTGCCAGCGCCATGGGCAAGGCGGACTGCGCCATCTTCCTGGATACGGCAACATTAAACTACGAATATGCGCCGGTGAAGCTCTCCGGCATGAAGCTGATCGTCACCAATACCAACAAGAAGCACAAGCTGGTGGGCTCTGCCTACAATGACCGCCGGAGAGAATCCGAGGAGGCGGTGAAGGCGCTGCAGAAGGTGGTGGATATCAAGGCCCTGGGCGAGCTTTCCGATGCGGACTTTGAGAAGTATGCCTCGGCCATCACGGATCCGATCGTGCTGAAGCGGGCCCGTCATGCGGTCTATGAGAACAACCGGACCCTGAAGGCGGTACAGGCCCTGAAGGACGGCGATATCGAGACCTTCGGCGCCCTGATGAATGCATCCCACATTTCTCTCAGGGACGACTATGAGGTGAGCTGCCACGAGCTGGATGTGCTGGCAGAGACCGCCTGGACAGTACCCGGCGTGCTGGGCTCCCGGATGACCGGCGGCGGCTTCGGCGGCTGCACCGTATCCATCGTGCGGGACGAGGCCATTGCCGACTTCGAGAAGATCGTCGGCGAAACCTACAAGAAAGAAATCGGCTACGACTGCACGTTTTATGTGGTAGAAATTGGAAACGGGCCAGCGGAGGTTTTTGCATAAGGCAAAAACCGGAGCGAACTGACGAGCAGGGTTTGCTTCGAAGAGAGAGCAGAATAAGAAGAGAAAGCAGGCGAAGCAAAACTGCTTGCTCGCCGAGAGGCGAGTTCATCGAGGACTACAGGCCCGAGATGAATCCAGCGGAGGTTTGAATATATTAACAGAGTGAGGAGGAAAAGCAAATGAAGATTCTGGTAACCGGCGGTGCAGGCTATATCGGCAGCCACACCTGTGTGGAGCTTCTGGACAACGGCTATGAGGTGGTGATCCTCGATAACCTTTATAACTCCAACGAGAAGGCGGTGAACCGCATTGAGGAAATCACCGGCAAGAAGGTGAAGTTCTATAAGACAGACATGCTGGACAAGCCCGGCATGGACGCAATCTTTCAGGAGAACCCGGACATCTCTGCTGTGATCCACTTTGCAGGCCTCAAGGCGGTCGGTGAGTCTGTGCATAAGCCCATTGAGTACTATCAGACCAACATCAACGGCACCCTGAATCTGGTGGACGTGATGCGGCAGCACAATTGCAAGAACATCATTTTCTCCTCCTCTGCGACCGTTTACGGTGATCCGGCGCAGATCCCCATCACCGAGGAGTGCCCGAAGGGCACCTGCACGAATCCCTACGGCTGGACCAAGTGGATGCAGGAGCAGATCCTGACCGACATCCATACCGCAGACCCGGAGTGGAATGTGATCCTGCTCCGTTACTTCAACCCGATCGGCGCCCACAAGTCCGGCCTCATCGGCGAGGATCCGAAGGGTATCCCCAACAACCTCCTTCCTTACGTGGCACAGGTGGCCATCGGCAAGCTTCCGGAGGTCAATGTCTTCGGCGATGATTATGATACACCGGACGGCACCGGCGTGCGCGACTATATCCATGTGGTGGATCTGGCCAGAGGCCATGTGAAGGCCGTGGAGCGCTTTGCAAAGAAGGACGGCGTCTTCATCTGCAACCTGGGCACCGGCAAGGGCTATTCCGTGCTGGATGTGGTGCATGCCTTCGAGAAGGCCTGCGGCAGGAAGCTGCCCTATGTCATCAAGCCGCGCCGCGCCGGCGACATTGCCACCTGCTATTCCAGCCCGGAGAAGGCGGCGAAGGAGCTCGGCTGGACAGCGGAGTATGATCTTGAGGATATGTGCCGGGATTCCTGGAACTGGCAGTCCAAGAACCCCAACGGCTATAATTCATAAAGGAGCGGAGCATGGAGCTGGTGCAGGAAAACATCAAAAAACTGGCGGCATATGCATTGAAGACAGGACTGATCCGGGAAGAGGACCTCTGGTGGGCAGTCAATACGATCTTGCTGCAGCTGAAGCTTTCGGAGACAGAGGCGGATGCCGCTTCTGTACGGGAAGAGGCAGCAGCGATCCCGGCGGCAGCCGTGGCGGACGGCTCCTACCTGGAAGCCGTGCTGAAGACATTAACCGATTATGCAGTGGAGCAGGGACTCACAGAGGGCGACAGCGTGGTCTTCCGGGATCTCTTCGACACGAAGCTCATGGGTGCGCTCACGGCGAGACCCTCCGAGGTGGTGCGGGACTTCAAGGCAGCCTATGCCGAGAGCCCGGAAAAGGCGACGGATTTCTACTATGACTTCAGCCGGAACACGGACTATATCCGCCGCTACCGGGTGAAGAAGGACATGAAGTGGAAGGCAGCCACCGAGTACGGAGAGCTGGACATCACCATCAATCTGAGCAAGCCGGAGAAGGACCCGAAGGCCATTGCCGCAGCGGGCAAGGCGAAGCAGACGGGCTATCCCAAGTGCCAGCTCTGCCGGGAGTGCGAGGGCTACGCAGGCCGGGCGGATTATCCGGCGCGGGAGAATCACAGGATCATCCCCATCACCATTCAGGGCAAGCCCTGGGGCTTCCAGTATTCCCCCTATGTGTACTACAACGAGCACTGCATTGTGTTGAATACGGAGCACACGCCCATGAAGATCGACCGGGCGGCTTTTCGGAAGCTCTTCGACTTCGTGGCCATGTTCCCGCATTATTTTGTGGGCTCCAATGCGGATCTTCCCATCGTGGGCGGCTCCATTCTGGCTCACGAGCACTTCCAGGGCGGACACTATGACTTCGCCATGGCCAAGGCGCCGGTGGAGAGAAGCTTCACAGTGCCGGGCTATGAGGATGTAGAGGCCGGTGTGGTGAAGTGGCCCATGTCGGTGATCCGTCTTTCCGGTACGGACACAGAGCGGATCACGGAGCTGGCGGACCGGATCCTCACGAAGTGGAGAGGCTACACCGATGAGAGCGCCTTTATCTTTGCGGAGACCGAGGGCGTGCCCCATTCCACCATCACGCCGATTGCCCGGAAGCGGGGCGAGCACTTCGAGCTGGATCTGGTGCTTCGGAACAACATCACCACGGAGGAGCATCCCCTGGGCGTATTCCATCCCCATGCGAAGCTCCATCACATCAAGAAGGAGAACATCGGCCTCATCGAGGTGATGGGACTGGCCGTACTGCCGGCGCGGCTTCGGAAGGAGCTGGAGGACCTGAAGACGGCGATTCTTGCGGGCGGGGATCTCACAAAGTCGGAGTCCCTGGAAAAGCATGCCGAATGGGTGGCAGAGTTCCTGCCGCAGTATTCTGAGGTCAATGCTGAGAACCTCGATGGCATTCTGCAGGCGGAGGTCGGCAAGGTCTTCCTGCATGTGCTGGAGGACGCCGGTGTCTACAAGCGCACACCGGAGGGACAGGCAGCCTTTGACCGGTTCATCCAGACGATCTGAAATTGTAATTGTTTAGCACCACCAGAAAAAGCTATAAAATGTTGAGCTGAGCTTGCTCAGCAGAATCAAAGAAGAGTATCCATAGCATTTGTCTGTGGATACTCTTTTTCTCTTATTATAACTGATTGGATGAAAATTCCTCCGAAACATAATTATAAAAATAGTTTTCACTGCGACATAT
>CAVELT010000082.1:0-16011 GCA_963616545.1 Dysosmobacter segnis
CATGGCCAATATCCTTTTTACCAGCTGCACAGATGATATGGTCTACGGGCGTCTAGAGAACGAGCACTTCGCCATTCTGCTGCCAGAGGCGCGTCTGGACCTGGAGATGCTTCGGCAGAAGGTGAAAAGCGTAGCCGATCTGCTGGATTCCAGTCTTTATGCCCTCCACTTCCAGATCGGCCTTTACCGGATTCTGGATCCGGACATCAACGTATCCATCATGTGCGACCGTGCCAATCTGGCACTGCAGTCCGTCTCGGGAGATGAGCTTCTCGGCATTGCCTGGTATTCCGATACGCAGCTGGAACAGACCAAGCATGAACGGGAAGTCATCAGTGCCCTGGACAAGGCCCTTCTGGACGGACAGATTCAGCCCTATCTGCAGGCGCAGGTGGACGAAGAAGGAAGGCTTCTGGGCGCCGAGGTGCTTTCCCGCTGGATCGACCGGAGCGGAAATGTCACAGAGCCCGTCAGCTTTGTGAGCATTCTGGAAAATGCCGGCATTGTTTACAAGCTGGACCGGTATATCTGGGAGGAGGCCGCCCGCATTCTGGCGCGCTGGACGAAGCAGGGCCGCAGCAGCCTGACTCTTTCCGTCAACATTTCCCTCCAGGATATCTACTATATTGATATCGAAAGCTATTTCACAGATCTGGTAAAACGCTACAGTCTGTCTCCTTCCCAGCTGAATCTGGAGTTCACGGAATCCGCCATCATGTCCAATGCCGCCGCCTACTCGCATCTGGTGAGCCGTCTGCACCAGCGCGGCTTCCGCATCGAAATCGACGACTTCGGCTCCGGCTACAGCTCCCTCAACATGCTGAAGGACATTCCCGCCGACGGTCTCAAGCTGGATATGCTCTTCCTGTCGGAGACTGTCCAGGAGGCCCGCAGCCAGGTCATTCTGGAATCCGTTCTCAGCATGGCAAACCGTCTCTCCATGCCGGTGATCACCGAGGGCGTCAGCAGTCAGGAGCAGGTAGACTTTCTGTCCGCCCGGGGCTGTCACCGCTTTCAGGGCTATTACTTCTCCCGTCCGGTTTCCTGCAGCGAGTTCGAAGCACTCTACGGACTGGGCTGATATAAAAAGAGATGCACGCAGCAGACAGTGCGTGCATCTCTTTTTCGTTGTAAGCAGTTTCTCAGAACGATATCTCCAGACCCGGTGTTTCGATCATGGCATTGCGGCAGGCCTTCCGGAACCGCCGCACAAAGCCGGGCATAGCCTCTGCCGCATCCTCCAGGCCGCTGATCTGCAGCTTCCAGGACTCTCCATACTCCAGCAGCAGATCATACAATGTCTCCAGGTCCCGCTCAAAATGGGCCGGAAGGGGCAGGTTTTCCTCCAGGACATCGTAAAATGCGTCCTCGTCATCTGCTCCGCTGAAATCAAGCTCAAACTCTTCCATTCCTTCTGTCCTCCTTCGTTTGATCTCGGATTCGTTTGTTTCCCTTCTGGGCTGTGTCCATCATAACACAGAATACCCCTTCTTAGAACCATTTTTTAACAGCCGGATAACGTCAATCTTACGGTTTTCTGAAACCGTATTGCAGCACTTCGACTTTTGATGCGGGATGGTTTATACTGAATGTATCAATTCCGAAACATTAAAAAGGAGGATTTCCCTATGCGCATCAATATTCGGAAAATGCTGGCAGGAATCATTACGGCAGCAGCACTCTGCGCCATTCCCTTTACGGCACTGGCATCTACCAAGACCAGTATTTCAAAGGTTTCGCTCTCCATTGACAGCGAATTCGAGCTGGACGGAAGCAGCTACGACATCAATATCGACTCCAACTCCGGCAATTATTCTGTGGACGGCTACAGGCTGCAGAGCACCGTTCCTTCCAGCGGCTGGCAGACCGGCTCTCATCCGATCATCATCATTACCCTGAGCCTGGATGATCCGGACAGCTACAAGTGGGCCGTCAGCAACAAGTCCAATGTCACCATCACCGGCGATTCCGGGACCGTGACCGCTGTCAGCAAGAGCGGCAACTACCTGCATGTGACCTTTAAGTTCGGCAAGATCTCCGACAGCTCCTCCAGCTCGGACAGCGACGGCTATGACCTCACGGTAGAAGATCTGGCCTGGGACGAAGAAAGCGCCACTGCCTACTGGGAGGGCGGCAATGATGCCAAGAAGTACGAGGTAAAGCTTTACCGCAGCGGAACACTTCTGAAGACCGTCACCACCACCAGCGATCACTACTGCTTCGCCAGCTCCTTCACCCAGTCCGGCACCTATCGCTTCAAGGTACGGGCCATTTACAGCTCCAGCAAGAAGGGCACCTTCGAAACCTCGGAAAACTTCACGGTCAGCAGCACAGAGGCCTCCAATATCCGTTCTGAGTACGGCAGCACCAGCAACAGCGGTGTCACAAGCACCTCCTCCGGTACGACAAGCAGCGGCAGCACAGCCGGTCCGGGCGGCGTCACCGGCGGCCAGTGGATCAAGGACAATGTAGGCTGGTGGTATCGGAATGCCGACGGCAGCTATACCACCAACAACTGGCAGTATATCAACGGTCAGTGGTACTACTTCCTGTCGACCGGCTATATGGCGACCGGCTGGATCAACGTCAACGGCATCTGGTACTACCTGGATGCCACAAACGGAAACATGTACGCCAGCTGCATGACCCCGGACGGCTACTATGTAACAGCCAGCGGAGCCTGGATCCAATAAGACAATTGTTTCAGCACATAAAAAGGAAGACCTTGCGGCAGGCAAGGTCTTCCTTCTTTGGTATCTTATTATGCTTTTATCCCAGCAGTGCCTTTGTCTTTTCCCGGTCAAAGCGCACCTGCTTTACCTGGCTGGTTTCGATCTGGTAAAGCGCGTTGGCGCAGAGGTGCTCTGCCGCCTGCTCCAGGTCCCGGCAGCCCGGTTCATCCCGGTATTTCTCCAGGATCACATCCACAGCGTCCTCCTCAATGATACACTCCGTGTCCCGCATGCCCATGCGCTTCAGCACCCTGGGCAGGGCAAAGCGCGAAAAGATCAGCTTCTTCTCCTCCGGTGTATAGTCCGGAATGTCGATCACCGCAAAGCGGGTCAGCAGCGGCTCGCTGATCTTCGACTTGTCATTCGCCGTAGCAATGGGATAGACACCGCCCGTGGGGATCATGCACTCCACATAGTTGTCCGTGAAGCCCAGATTGTCCAGCAGCGTCAGAAGAGCATCCGCCGGATTGCCGTTGGCATTCCGCTCATCCGCCTTGTCCAGCTCATTGATGATGAACACGAGATTGGAGGCGCCCGCCTGAGAGAAGGCCTCCATGATCCGTCCCGGCTTCGCATTGGAGTATACCCGGGGGCTGCCGGTCAGCGCCTCGGAATCATGAATGGCACTCATGTCCAAGGAGGTCCAGGGCAGCTTCAGGATACGCGCCACCGCATAGGCGATCTGCGATTTTCCGGTACCGGCAGGTCCCGCCAGAAGGATGCCGTAGGCCGGCAGGGTATGGGTCCGGTTGATCTGGATAATAGTCTCGATGATGCGCTGCTTCACCTTTTCCAGTCCGAAAAGCTCCTCATCCAGGATTCTTCTGGCCTCCGTCGGATCGATGGCCTCAAAGTAAGAGCCCTTCCACTCAATGTTCAGCATCATGGAGAGGCAGCGCTGTGCATGCCGCCGCTCCTCCGGACTGATGGCCCCGGACTGCACCAGATTCACATTGCGGTGTGCCCAGGTGCGAATGGCTGCCGGCAGGGTATGTCCGGCAACCCGCAGAAAATCCATCATACCGTTGAGATCCGTCATGTGCAGCTGCTCTGCCTCAGGATCCTCAAGCTCCGGCTCCTCCTCCGTATAATGGCTTCGCAGCAGCCGCGTGATGAGGAGCTGCAGGAAGCTGTCCTGCAGCGTCGGCTCCGTATTCTGATAGCGAGAATCCACCATACGAAGGCCGGTAACCGCAAATCCGCTCTCTGTCCATGCACCGAAAAGACAGAGCGGCGAGCCGTTCTCTCCCAGCCACTCCAGAAGCTTCACAAAACGGGTGTCCAGCTGCAGGATGTCCCGAAGGTCCGCATTGTCCTCCCGGACACGAAAGGCCGAACGGCGTCTGGGATTGATGAAATTGCCGAAAAGCATAGTCTCGCGGCCGGCCTCGGCGGCCGCTGTTCCCTCCAGCAGGAGGATGGGATCATCGATATCCGGTGCTGCGATATCTGTCTTGGTCAGCACATAGGTGATTACGCCCTGTGCTTCATCTTCTGCATCATTTCGTCCGCCGTCCCGGAAATCAAATACCCGTCTCTCCCTGTCTTTTCCGTATTCCATTCTTCCTCTTCCTTATGCAATCCAGGTCTTCTGGAAGCTGTCGCAGAGCGCCTGAATCCAGGTGCTCTTCAGCAGCTTCTCGCGCCATGCCTCCGGCACTGCCTGCTCGCCGTAAAAAGCGCCGGCCAGGGAACCGGCCAGCAGAGTCACTGCCTCCGCCGCACCGTCCAGATTGGCTGCCTTCAGCACACAATCCTGATAGCTTTCCGTATTGAGGAGACAGTACACCGCTGCCTCCAGCGTATCAATGGCCTTCTCCGTGCTGTGGATCTCCGTCTCCGGCAGCGCCTTGAAGCTGTCCAGCTCCTGCAGTCGCTGCAGGAGTGCCAGCGACGGGCGTACCTGATCGTAATCCTGAACCACCTCGCGATGCTGTGCCAGTGCCTCCCGGTTCATTTCGATCTCCTCCGGTGTCAGGCCGTCCTCGCTCTCCTCCTCATAGAAGAGGGAAATGTCGTTGACCGCTGCCTGCAGCTGCTCTGCCAGCGTCTTGCCGCCGAGACCGTTCTCGATATTCCGAAGCATCAGCGCATAGAGCTCACAGCAAAGCTTGGAATCGGCATTGTTGTGGGTCATGGCCGAAGCCTGGTGCAGCATGAAGCGGTCCAGATCCGAGAAGGCATGTCCCCTGCGGCCCAGAAGAAGCGCAAAGGGCAGCATACGGACCAGCGCACCGTTGTCCGCCTTGTCCTCGCCGCACTGCAGTGCCGCTACGCCGCGGGCATTGTTCATAAGTGCTGCCCCAACGGCGGCATTCACATGCTCGGTCTTGCCGAGAGCAGTATACTCACCCCGCATCTCCCAGGCAAAGTAAGCATCCATGATGCTGTCAAAGTCCAGCTTCTTTTCTGTGTTCAGGCTGTCCATAGCAGCAAAGCTGAGTCCTGTATCTGCCCAGAGGCCCAGAAAATCGTCCGCAAGCTCTGCCGTCACGGGCTTCTCTCCCAGTGCCAGCATTTCCGCTGCCGCAGCTCCCAGTACCGCAGACCGGACAATGGTTTTCTTCTTTGCCTGCTGCTGTGCCGCCTTGGCATTGCCCATCTGAATGGTCTTGGCCTGGAGGATCCAGTTGATGAGCGCCTGATTCAGCAGGAAGCGCTGGCCCCAGACATTCAGCAGCACGCCGTCCAGCTTGGTGTTCTCTGACATCTTCTTGGCCGTCAGCAGCAGATTCTGCAGCGGCATGGTGATGGCGCCGGTATTCTGATTGCCCTTCCGGATCTCGGCATCACTGGTAAAGGCCGCCAGCACATCCTTGCCGTCGGAGGTCTTCATGTGGTTCAGGACGATCTTCTCCTCCGGTTGCTTCTTTCTGGCCGGATCCTGCACCTCATCCTCCTTCTGCTCTGCCTTCACCTTGCTGACTGCCACCAGGACATGGGACTGGCGGTTGGCAGCATCCAGCACTGCCGCCAGCAGACGCTCCAGCGACTTCTTCATCTTCTGATTCTGCTCTGTTTCATCCGGAAGCTTCTCATCCAGATCCTTGTAGTACTGTGCAATACATGCCTCGATCTGCTCATTGTGCAGGTTCCGCTTCACATTCTCCTGACGAAGCTGGTTCAGCAGCACCTCCTCTACCTGACGCACCACAATGAAGCTCTCGCCCCAGGGGTTGATGACCACACCGTCGATCTGCGGGTTCTGCACAGCGGCTTCCAGAATCTTGCCGATGGGCATGGTCACGGCATGACCGACATCCTGACGATCCTTTCCCTTCGCCTGCTCCTCCTGACTGGTATAGGCAATGGCATAGCTCTTGCCGTCGCCTGTCTTCAGGATATTCATGGTGATGCGGAGCTGATTCTGTGCCTGTCCCTCCTCCGCTGCCACAGGCGTCGCGGCAAAGAGCATGCAGGTGCCCGCCTTCATTTCCTCAAGAATCTTCTGAAAGACCTCCTGCAGATGATCCTTGTCATGATTCTCTTCCTGACTGAAAACAGAAATGGCCTCCGTGATATTTGTATTGCCCTTTAAAAGCGCTTCAATGCTTGGTTTTTCCATGATTTGTTCCTCTTTCACTCAATAACTTGTGTGCGAATACACAATTGGAGATATTCTAGCATAAATGCAGAAAAAAAGGAACCAGCAGGGCAAAACCCGTCTGCTTCCTTTCTGAATTTCACTGCGGCTGCGAAAAGTATTTTTCCTTCACCAGCGCCGCCGGCATTTCCCTGCCGGTCCAGAGGCGGAAGGATTCTGCTCCCTGGTACAGCAGCATATACATGCCGTTCATGGTTTTGAGGCCCCGCTCCCGGGCCATCTGCAGGAGACGGGTCTCCCGGGGATTGTAGATCACATCCGTCACCGTGAGTCCGTCCGGCAGCCAGTCGGCAGACTTCACAAGACAGCCCTCCGTATGGGGTGCCATGCCTACATTGGAGGCATTCACCAGCAGCGCGGAATCCGCCAGCTCCTGTCGAATGCGTGTATCCTCATAATCATAAAGACTGACGCGGCAGCCGGTCCTTTCGTTGAGCTGCTGCACCACCCGGCGGGTCCGCTCGATGAAGCGGCTGCTGAAGCGGGAAAACACACTGATCTCCGCTGCCCCGTCCAACGCCGCCTGCACCAGGATCGCCGTACCCGCGCCGCCGGTGCCGAACAGCGTCAGCTTCCTTCCCTTCCAGTCGATGCCCTCCTCCTGCAGCGCCCGCAGAAAGCCGGCGCCGTCTGTGGTGTGTCCGCTGAGACTGCCGTCCTCCTCGAAAACCACGGTATTCACCGCGCCGGAAATCTCTGCCGCCGGTGACAGCCGGTCGCAAAGCGGTACGATATCGTTCTTCAGCGGCATGGTCAGATTCATGCCCCGGACCTTCATAGCGCGAAATGCCTCCACCACAGCCGAAAGCTGCGCGGGCTGCACATCGAAGGCCAGGTAGCGATAGTCCAGTCCCAGCGTCTCAAAGGCCAGATTGTGCATCTGGGGCGACAGACTGTGCGCCACCGGGGAGCCCAGAAGACAGATCATGCGGGTATGCCCCGTGATTTCCTGCCGATTATTCTCCGTCATAGCCATTTCTCCTCATCCCATCAGCCGCTGCCGCAGGATCTCATAGGCCAGCACACCGCAGGCCACAGAAGCGTTCAGGGAATCAATGTCTCCCTTCATGGGGATGGAAGCGATCATATCACACTTCTCCCGCACCAGCCGGGAAACACCTTCACCCTCATTGCCGATCACAAGACCGATGGGGCCCTTCAGGTTCAGCTTGTACATGCTCTCGCCGCCCATGTCCGCACAGACAAACCAGAGTCCCTTTTCCTTCAGCTCCTCTATGGTTGCCGTCAGGTTCGTCACCTTGGCCACCCGGGTATAGTTCAGGGCGCCGGCACTGGTCTTCGCCACCGTGGAGGTGAGTCCAACGGCCCGGCGCTTCGGAATGATCACCCCATGGGCACCGCAGAGATTTGCGGTACGGATCATTGCGCCCAGATTGTGGGGATCCTCAATGCCGTCCAGCAGGAAAATGAAGGGCGGCTCGTCCTTTTCTGCCGCATAGTCCAGAATGTCCTGCACCTCATAATAGCGGAAGGAGGCCAGATAGGCCATGACGCCCTGGTGATGCTCTCCCCCGGCCATTTCATCCAGCCGCTGCTTCTTCACGAAGTCCACCATGGTATCGTGCTTCTTCGCCTCCCGCAGGATGGTGGAAATGGGGCCCTCCCGCAGACCGTCCTGCACGAAGAGGCGGTCTATGGTTTTTCCGGCACGAAAGGCCTCCAGCACCGGATTTCTGCCGATCAGTGTCAATTCCTCGTCTCTCATTCTGCGTCCTTTCCTTCCTTCCCCTCTCTGTTCTCCGCGGAAGCCGCAAGGCTGTCCCAGATATGCTGAATGCCCAGGCTGATGAGCTCCCCCATGCGGCGCATGTCGCCCTTCATATACAGATACCCCAGCATGGCCTCAAAGCCCGTAGCCCGGCGATACTCCTGAATGGAGGAGTTCTTGGAATGGGTTTCCGACTTCTGGTTCCGCCCCCGCCGATACACACTGAGTTCTTCCTCGGTCAGCGCCTCCTCGCCGATGAGCCAGCCCATGATCTCTGACTGTGCATGCGCGCAGACCAGCTGCGTCTTCAGCCGGTTCATGCGGTTGACATTGCCGGGCGCATGAAAAATCACAAAATCCCTGCAAAAGAGGTCATAAACACAGTCCCCGAGATAGGCCATCGCCAGCAGCGAGGTGCTGCCTATATCCCGCTTCGTGATGCCCAGCCGCTCCTGGTATTCCTGAAAAAGCGAGCCCGGCTGCTGCCATACGTTTACGCTCTGCTCCACTTCACGCCCTCTCTGGTGTCCTTCAGCACGATGCCCTTGGCCAGCAGCTCATCCCGGATCTCGTCCGCCCGGGCAAAATTCTTTGCCTTTCGTGCGGCCTGCCGCTCCGCGATCAGGGCCTCTACCTCCTCGTCCAGGCTTTCCTTCTTCTTTTCTGTCCGGATGCCCAGCACGCCTGTCAGTGTCTCGAGGAGTCCCAGTGCATACTGTGCAAATGCCTTCGTGCTCTGCTCTGTCACCTCCACGTTGCTGAGCTTGACCAGCTCGAAAATGGCAGTGATGGCATCCGCTGTATTGAGGTCATCCTCCATCTTGCTGTCAAAGACTGCCGCCTGCTGTGCAAAAAGGCTCTGCTTCTCCTGCTCCGCCGAAGACATTTCCCCGTCGGACAGCTTCGGGAGAAGCTCCTTCAGACGCTCCACAGCCGTCAGAATACGGTCCAGACTGGTCTTGGCGGAATCCATCAGCTCCCGGGAGAAGTTCAGCGGGCTTCTGTAGTGCGCGGAGAGCATGTAGAAGCGCAGCACCATGGGATCGTAGAGATTTGTGATGTCCCGGACAGTGAAGAAATTGCCGAGGGACTTGGACATCTTCTTGTTGTCGATGTTAATGAAGGCGTTGTGCATCCAGTAGTTCGCAAACTGCTCATGATGCGCTGCCTCATACTGCGCGATCTCGTTTTCATGATGCGGGAACACCAGGTCCTCGCCGCCGGCATGAATATCCAGACGTCCGCCGCAGTACTTGGGTGCCATAACGCAGCACTCGGTGTGCCAGCCGGGTCTTCCCTCACACCAGGGGGACTCCCAGAAGGGCTCGCCCTCCTTTTTGGGCTTCCAGAGCACGAAGTCGGTGGAATTCTTCTTGTCCTCTTCGCCGGAAACCTTCAGCTCACGAAGGCCGGACTGCAGATCCTCGATATTCTTATGGGAAAGCTTGCCGTACGCCGGGAAGGATGTGGTGTCATAGTAGACGGTACCGTCCTTCGCCACATAGGCGTGCCCCTCCTGCACCAGCTGCTGAATCAGGTCGATCATGCCCTGAATCTCCTCTGTGGCCTTCGGATGGGCAGAGGCCGGCTCGATGTTCATATCTGCCATGTCCTTCTCCACCTCGCGGATATACCGCTCGGTGATGGTACGGCAATCGGTGCCCTCTTCATTGGCCTTCTTGATGATCTTGTCGTCCACATCCGTATAGTTGGACACATAGGTCACCTGATAGCCCTTATACTCCATATATCTTCTGAAGGTATCGAAAACGATCATGGGACGGGCATTGCCGATGTGGATCAGGTTATACACCGTGGGGCCGCAGACATACATCCGCAGCTTTCCCTCCTCAATGGGCTGAAACTCCTCCTTCATTCTCGACATCGTGTTATAGATCTTCATCATTTTCTCCATTCCGGCCGGTCCTGCCGGCACCTGACGCTAAGCTACCCTGTAGTTTACCTTTTCTGCCTTGGGACGTCAATAAAAAGGGATCTTTCGCGAAAAAAGCTCCCTTTGAGGCAAATGCGCCGGGCTCAGAGGCAGCCAAGCTGCCGCTGCACCCAATTAATGAATAACACATCGCGCCGGGCACCCCGGCAGCCAAGCTGCCGCTGCGCCCGGCGCGATAATGCTCAGCCCATACCGACTATATGGTGGTCGCTTCGATGGGCACCCCGCCAGCCAAGCTGTCGCTCAGCCCATACCGGCTATATGGTGGTCGCTTCGATGGGCGCCCGCCAGCCAAGCTGTCGCTCAGCCCATCGAAGCGACAATAGGAACAAGAATCACAGTCAGAATTCCCGCTACCACGATGGAGAGGGAGCTCATGGCACCCTCGATCTCGCCGAGCTCCAGGGCCTTGGCGGTACCTACGGCATGGGCCGAGGTGCCGAGCGCCAGTCCCCGGGCAATGGGATGCTGGATACGGAAGATCTTAAAAATCGTCTCCGCCAGCATATTGCCGAGAATACCGGTGATGATGATGGCCACCACAGTCAGCGTCACGATGCCGCCGGCCTCCTCGGAAACGCCCATGCCGATGGCCGTGGTGATGGACTTCGGCAAAAGAGACGCGATATGCTCCTTCGGCAGCGCGAAGAGCTTCGCCATGATGAAAATGCCGAAAACCGAGCACAGGGTACCGGTCAGAATGCTGATGACCACCGCCGCAAAGTTCTTCTTCAGAAGCTGCAGCTGCTTATACATCGGAATGGCGAGACAGACTGTAGCCGGTGTCAGGAGGTAGCTCAAAAAGCCG
Organism: Dysosmobacter segnis; assembly: GCA_963616545.1. Lineage (GTDB taxonomy): Bacteria > Bacillota > Clostridia > Lachnospirales > Lachnospiraceae > Oribacterium. Next base: position 10,828 of record CAVELT010000082.1, read on the forward strand.
GCGCTGGATTTATAGGTATCATAGGGGATCCTGCAGATCACCAGGATCGCCACAATAATGATCGTGGAGGTCAGCAGCGGATTCAGAATGGCCAGCTTGAAGCGGGCCTTGATCTCCACGGCCAGGAGAAAAATAAAAATACTGAGTGTCAGCCCAAAGTAGCTGGAGCTCGTCAACGCTTCCTTCATGCCTGTACCTCCTTCTGCTGCTCTGCTTCCTTCTCTTTTTCTCTTTCCTTCTCATCCAGAAGCTCCCGGTAGCCGTTGGCGCCGTCCACCTCACCGTGAGGGCTCAGAGGCCGCCGTCCGAGGCCGAAGGTCTCATTCGGCTCCAGAGAGATTTCCTCCGGCTTCTCCTCTGAAACGGCACCGGCCTTCTCCGTCCGCTTCAGAATAAACTGTGCCATCCGTCCGGTCACAGTCATCACCAGAATCGTCGATACCACGATGATCACAATATAAGGCAGCAGTACCGGAAAGAGCACATCGGTTGCCGCCATGATGCCCACTGCCGCCGGCAGAAACATCATGGTCATGGTGTCCAGCAGAAAGTTGCCGGCGCCCTCCACATCCGACACATGAATCACACCGGTCATCAGCGCCAGCAGCATCAGGAACAGGCCGTAAACGCCCGCCGGTACCGGCAGCGGCAGCGCAGCATTCAGCACCTCTCCGATAAATGTGAATACGATGATCCACATGATTTCCTTAACATATTTCATTCCTTTTCGTCCTCCTCGAAGCTTTCATCCTCCTCAGTATAAGCTTCCGGATCCATCTCTTCAAAGTCCGTTTCGTCATCGAAGTCCTCATCTTCTTCGAATGCATTCTCGTAGTAGCCCGCCTTGAAGAAGCCGTCATCCGGCTCATCCTCTGTGAAAATGCTGTGGAAAAGTGACCGTACCTTATTCGGCATGTCTCCGTAGCCGTCACGGACGTACATCAGCTCCAGCGTGCCGTTTTCCAGAATGTCCATGCCCGGCAGCTTGTAATGAAAGAGCTCCAGAAGATCCCATACCGGCTGCTCGCTGTCATATTCAATCTCCAGCAGCACGCAGTCCAGCCGGTCCGGATTGTAGTAGCCCCGCACCATGGCCCCGATGGTATCCTCTCCGAAAATGTCCATATACAGCTGCAGCACCGCCCGGGCATTGAGTCCCTCCGGGTCCGTCAGATAGGAAAGGGGATCCTCTACCGCGATCCGCACGCCGGTGAAGGCGCCGTCCTTCAGCTGTATGAAATCCATCAGATTGGTAAATGCCGTCTCCTCCGTGGTATTTTCTGCCTCCGCATAGCGGGCCAGCACCTGCTGATACGCCTCCGGAATTTCCATAATTTTCGCCATTTTCTATTTCCTCCTGCTGTTAACACTGTTCACTGCCGCATCCGTTCTGCGGCGCACTGCTTCCTCTGCTGCCCCGGACAGTGCAGCATCTCCCTTAGGGAAACGCTGAATGAGTCAGCATTTCCTTAGTATAGATTTCTCCGAAAAAAATGGAAACTATTTCCACAAAAATTTTTTGCACTTATTCTGTACATAGTGCATGCCTTCATCTTATGTGCCGTTGTCTATAGCAGGCTATAGATTTTCACGACTTTTTCGCCGCAGAATTTTGTGCTAGAATAGGCATATTTGACAATGAACCGTTATCAGCATTTAGGGAGACTAAGCACATGAAAGTGATCGATATTCTGAATACCAAAGACATTACCCTCTCCTTCGAGGTCTTCCCCCCGAAGCAGACCGGCAGCTACCCGTCCGTGGAAGAGGCCACAGAAGCCATCGCCGCACTGCAGCCGAGCTTTATGTCCGTGACCTACGGCGCCGGCGGCGGCACCTCCGCCCATACCCTGGGCATCGCAAAGAACATTCATGACAAGTACGGCGTCACCGTGCTGCCCCACCTCACCTGCATCAGCTCCACCCGGGAGCATGTACGGGAAATGATCCGGCAGTACCATGAGCAGGGCTTCGAAAACATCATGGCACTCCGGGGCGACATTCCCAAGGAGGGCGCGCCGGCCCATGATTATCAGTATGCCGCACAGCTCATCCGGGAAATCCGGGAGCTGGATCCGGACATCTGCATCGGCGGCGCCTGCTATCCCGACGGTCATGTGGAATGCGCCACTAAGAACGAGGACATCGACCACATCCGGGAAAAGGTGGAGGCCGGCTGTCAGTTTCTGACCACACAGATGTTCTTTGACAATTCCGTTTACTATAACTACCTCTACCGGCTCCGGGAACGAGGTGTAGCAGTACCCGTGCTGGCCGGCATCATGCCCATCACCAATCCGAAGCAGCTGCAGCGCTGCGTGACCCTCTCCGGCACCATGATCCCCAACCGCTTCCGGGCCCTGGCCGACAAGTTCGGCGACCGTCCGGATGCCATGAAGCAGGCCGGCATTCTCTATGCTGCAGAGCAGATCGTGGACCTCATCGCCAACGACTGCACCCACATTCATGTCTATTCCATGAATAAGCCGGACATCGCCGCGGGCATCCTGAATGCGGTGCGCGATATTCTGTAAGTCATGATTGAGATTCGTCAGAAAGAGGTGCTCCGGTATCTCGGCTATCGCCGGGGACAGGTGCCGGAAGCAGAGCTTCTGCAGAAGATTGCCGTCTGTGAATCCCGGCTGCAGGCAGCGGCAGAGCCCCGCTCCACCTACCTCCGCCTTCCCCTGACCATTGCCGGAGAAGACAGGGTCCTGGTGGACGGACATCCCTTTGTAAGCCGGGACCTGACCCGGAACCTGCAGGACTGCACCGAGATTTTTCTCTTTGCTGCCACCCTGGGCATCGGCGTAGACCGGCTCATCCGCCGGGCCACCGCCACGAAGATGTCGGATGCCGTCATTTATCAGGCCGCCGGCGCGGAGATGATTGAATCCTACTGCAACCGCATCAATGAGGAGCTGCGGCAGCAGGTGCTGTCCGAAGGCCTGTATCTGAAGCCCCGGTATTCTCCGGGCTACGGGGACATGCCTCTCAGCGCCCAGCCTCTGGTCTGCCGGATGCTGGACAGCGCGAAGCGCATCGGGCTCACCCTGACGGACAGCCTGATCATGATGCCCTCGAAATCCGTCACCGCCTTCATCGGCATCACCGCGACACCGCAGAAAAATCACATGAAGGACTGCCGCAGCTGCAAAAAAACAAACTGTGCTTTCCGCGCAGAGGACGATTAAGGACGATGCTTTCGCAGGCCGGACCTGCAGGAAAACCGCCGTCCACAAGGAGAATTATCTGAAATGAAATTACTGGATCGACTTGCCAATGAATGGATCTTTTTCGACGGCGGCACCGGCTCCATCCTCCAGGACATGGGCCTCGCCGCCGGCGAGCTCCCGGAAACCTGGAATCTCCGCTATCCCGAGCGCATCAAAAGCCTGTACCGGGGCTACCTGGAGGCCGGCTCCACCATCTTCAACGCCAATACCTTCGGTGCCAACCGGCTGAAGTATCCGGAAAATCTCCGGGAGATCGTGGAGGCCGGCGTCCGTCTCGCCGTCGAAGCCCGTCGGGAGGCCGGGCGCGAAGAGGATGCCTATGTGGCCCTGGACCTCGGCCCCACCGGAAAGCTCCTGAAGCCCATGGGAGACCTGGACTTTGACGATGCCGTGGACATTTTCTCCGAGGTGGTCCGCATCGGCGCCGCAGCGGGCGCGGATCTCGTGCTCATCGAAACCATGAACGACTCCTATGAAGCGAAGGCTGCCGTTCTGGCCGCGAAGGAAAGCTGCTCTCTGCCCGTCTTCATTACCCTGGTCTTCGACGAGAAGGGGAAAATGCTGACGGGCGGCACACCGGAGGCCATGACTGCCATGCTGGAGGGCCTGCGGGTGGATGCGCTGGGCATCAACTGCTCTCTCGGCCCCCGGCAGATGCTGCCCATCGTGAAGCGCTTTACGGAATGCAGCTCTACTCCCATTATCGTAAATCCGAACGCCGGTCTCCCCCGGGTCGAGGGAGGCCGCACCACCTACGACGTGGGCCCGGCGGAGTTCTCGGATATCATGTGCGAAATCGCGGAGCTCGGCGTACAGGGCGTCGGCGGCTGCTGCGGCACCACACCGGAATACATCCGGGAAACCATCCGGAAGGTGACAGAAAGGCTGCCAAAGCCGAAAAAGGTGACCGAGAAGCATCGCGCTGTCATTTCCTCCTTCTCCCAGTGTGTGGAGATCGGTCCGCGGCCCATCATCGTGGGCGAGCGCATCAACCCTACAGGCAAAAAGAAGTTCAAGGAAGCGCTCCGGAACCACGACATCGACTACATTCTCTCCCAGGGCCTCGAACAGGAAAGCGCCGGCGCCGATGCCCTGGATGTCAATGTCGGCCTGCCGGAGATCGATGAGGCAGCCATGCTGACCGAGGTGATGCAGAAGCTCCAGAGCATCACTGCCCTGCCTCTGCAGCTCGACACCACGAACCTGGATGCCCTGGAGTCTGCTCTCCGCCACTACAACGGCAAAGCCATGATCAACTCCGTGAACGGCAAGCAGGAATCCATGGACGCGGTCTTCCCGCTGGTGCAGAAGTACGGCGGCGTGGTGGTTTCCCTGGCTCTGGACGAGGCCGGCATCCCCGACAATGCCGACGACCGCATCCGCATCGCAAGGCATATCTACGAAGAAGCGCAGAAATACGGCATCCGGCCCGAAGACATTGTCATAGACGGCCTGGCGATGACGGTTTCCTCGGATCCCGGCTCCGCACTCGTGACGCTGGAGACTCTGCGGCGCGTGCGGGATGAGCTGAACGGCCACTCCATTCTCGGCGTTTCCAACATCAGCTTCGGCCTGCCGGCCCGGGAGATCGTGAATTCCGCCTTCTTCACCATGGCCATGCAGGACGGCCTTTCCTGCGCCATCATCAACCCGAACAACGAGGCCATGATGCGCTCCTTCCGCTCCTACCTGGCGCTCACCAACCGGGATCCGAACTTCGCAGGCTTCATCACCGCCTACCAGAACTACAAGGGCACCCAGACCGTGACGAAGGAGGGTAATGTCGGCGGCGCGGCAGCCGGAAGCAGCCAGGAGCTGTCGCTCTTCGACGCCATCAAGCGAGGTATCGCCGGCCAGGCCGCAGCAGCCACCCGGGAGGCACTGAAGACCCAGGCGGCGCTGGATGTCGTAAATGCAAGTCTCATTCCTGCCCTGGATGTCGTGGGCA
>CAVELT010000083.1:0-4035 GCA_963616545.1 Dysosmobacter segnis
GGAGGTATCCAGCCAGGATTCGCTGATACCCGCCAGGATGAAGTCATGGAGGGAAATGCTGTCGTTCTTCCATGCACTATAGGCCTCGGATTCACGGTAGCTCTGGTTTTCCGTATCGATGATGCCGGAGGATTTGCTTGTCAGGTAATCATAGATATAGACCACAAAGGCCTGCATATCCTGCGGCAGCTCCTTCAGTGTGCCGCCGCCGTTTTCCAGCATGCTGCGGATTTCCGAAAGCTTGGTCTCGCGATCAGCTTCAAACAGCGCCGCAATCTGCTTTTCCGCCGTGCCGGCGTCGGACGAACTGAAATGGCTTCTGTCCAGTACATTATTGTTGATGAGCTGGAAATAAGCATCCTTCAGCGGAATCATAATCTGGGACTGCTTGACATTTTCCGTATCCACATCATCATTTTCCGTGATCTTGGAAACCAGTATACCTGCCAGCTCCTGCTCCAGAAGATGGTAAATAGCGATCTGGTCATCGGCCGAAATGGTGGTATAAATATCATTTCCGGCCTTGGCCTCGGTTTCGGAAACCACCTCAATGATGGAGCCCACGGAATTCAGATACATGGTCCGATGGCCCTTCTGGCCCTTCAGAACGCTCTCCTCGCTCTTCTCAAGGCCCCATACACCCACGATATCGTTGGCGGCATAGCTCTCGTCGGTTTTCTGCAGCTCCTTCAGCTGATCCTCCCGCACCTGACCGGTATAGCCTACGATATGAGAAAGATAGGGCGCATAGTTGTATTTCCGCACGGAAACACTGGCCACCTCCACACCGGGAAGCTCTCCCCGGCATTCCTCGATCTCCGCCATGCACTCGTCGGAAATATTTTCCACAATCGTGGTGGAAAGATATTTCTGATAAGCGGTGAGACGCATGGTATAGAGAATGTTGATCATGTCCAGAAGGGTAGAATTGCCGGGGACAATGGGATTCCCGCTGTCGTCCTTCATCTGGTCAAAGTGATACCGTTTTTTGGAATAATTGAAAACAGCCTCTGCATCCTGACTGAAGGTGCTCTCCGAAAGGTCCTCCTCATTCCGTCCGTAGGCCTGTGCAATGAAGCGGCGCTTCTCTGCCTCGGAGCTGGTGGTATAGTAGAAATTGCCGTCATTATCCATGGCAATCTTGTACTGCCCCTTCAGTGTATACTGATATTTTTCCACAATCTCCGCCAGCTTCTTCAGCATGCGGTTTCTCTTGTTGATGCCGCTCTCCGTGGTATCAAAGGAGTCTGTATCCGTGATGGTAATGTTGTACTGCAGCGCATTGTAGGCCAGCAGCTTGCCGTCCCGGTCATAGATATTGCCCCGGGTGCCGACGGTGGTGGATTCTGCCAGAATCCGCTCCTGGTACTGCTGCAGATATTCACTGCCGTGCAGAATCTGCAGCTGAAAAAGCTGTACGATCAGAACGGAAAACAATGCAGTAAAGGCGATGGCCAGCGCAAAAAGCCGGGAGGAAAAAATTCTTCCCAGAATTTCCTTGATCAGTTCCCAGATCTCTCTTAGCATTCTTTAACGCATCCTCCTCAGCCCATGTTGTCCATCTTCCGCGCCGCACTGAAGAAGAATCGGTACAGCACCAGTGTTACCAGCATGGAGAACACAATCGACGGGAAAACAATATGCAGAAAATAATAGGGAATATCCATCTTCGCACGAATCAGGAAACGAAAAACATAGATATACAGGTGATAGCTCAGTTCACTGAAAACACAGATCACCATAGGCAGTGTCAGATATTCCTCATAATAAAAGCGGTTGAAAAAGCCGTTTACATAGCCTATGAAAATGAAGATCAGGCTGTAGAAGCCGAAGGGTCCCGAGTAGAACATGTCCATCAGAAGCCCGGCGCCGAGACCGTAGAGCATGCCAGGCAGACTGCCGTGCATGAAGCCGAAGGAAAATGTCAGAATCAGCAGCAGGTTGGGGGACGCCGACAGGAACGGAATCAGCGGAAAGACACTGGTCTGAATCAGGAAGGCCAGGAGAATGGAGAAGACATAGAACAGGACGCGAAACCACTTCTTCATCCGCCGATTCAAAAAGGTTTTCCGATGTCCGGTCCTCACTGGGCTGCCTCCGTTTCCTCTGCTGTCTCCGCTGTGCTGTCTTCCTCTGCTGCCGTTTCTGCTTCACTGCCGGACGACTCCGCCGCAGCCGCAGACTCTGTCTGTGCCGCAGTCTCCGCTGCCGCAGACTCTGTCTCCTCTCCGGCATTTTCATCCAGGAAGGAATCCGACTTCAGCGTGGTGATCACCAGCACCTCACTCATGTCATCGAAATTTGCCGCCGGAATCAGATAGCCGTTCTTCATCAGCCGCTTCTCGTCCTCGCTGACATCGACGGCATAGCCCACCAGAATGCCCGGCAGGAACTTTGCGGAAATATTGCTGGTCACAATGCGGTCTCCGTCCTGTATGGGCGCATCCTTATTCATATCCGTAATGCGGAGACGGCCCTGCTGATACAGGGTCAGGTCTCCCGCCACGATGCAGGTATCACTGGACTGTATGCCCATGCAGGAAACGCGGGATTCATCGTCAATGATGGAGCGCACCGTTGCATAATTCAGCCCCACATCCGTCACGATGCCCACGAGTCCGCCGTTGGCCATCACATTCTGATCCACCCGGATGCCGTCCTTGGAGCCCTTGTCAATGCGGAAAACCTGGAACCAGTTCTCGCTGTCCTTGGCAATGATCCGGGCAGCAACCTTCGGGTACTGCAGATACTCCTGATCCAGCTGATACAGCTCCCGGAGACGGGTAAGCTCCGCCGCATTCTGCTTCAGAATATTGTTCTCCTCCGTCAGCGTATCCACCTGCTCCTGCAGCGTCTGCTTTGCCGCCTCTGCCTCCTGCAGTGTTTCATGATTTTTCAGGTGCCGGTAAATGCCGAAGCCCACACGATTGACGCCGGTCTGCACCGGCACCAGAATATAGCCGATGGTATTCCGGATAGGATCCGCCAGACCGCCCTTCACAGAGGAAAGGGCGATCATCATGATACAGAACACGGTCAGAATGATGTATATATATTTGCTCTTTTTATTATCCACTAAATCAAACCCTGCTTTCGGAAGCTGTAATACCGGTTGTCGCCGATAATGATATGATCAATGAGATTGATCCCCACCATACGGCCCGCCAGCTCCAGATCTCTGGTAAAATGAATGTCCTCATCAGAGGGCTCCGGATCGCCGCTTGGATGATTGTGCACCATAATCATGCAGACAGCACTGATACGAAGCCCCTCGGCAAAAATATCCCGCGGTGAAAGCGCTGTCTGGCTGCAGGTGCCCCTGGAAACGACAAAATCCCGGATCAGCCGCTTGTGGTTATCCAGATACAGAATATGGACAGTCTCGTACTCCAGATGCCGCATATCTTCCTTGAGGTAGCCGGCTACGCTGTCCGGATCCCGGAAATCGATGTCAGTCACTCTGCGCCGCCGCTTCCAGATCCGGGCAGAAATTTCTCCGATGGCACAGAGCTCCATGGCGCGGATCGTCCCCACTCCCGGAATCTGCCGGTACTCGGCCTCCGAGACGTGGGCAAGCCCCACGAGTCCGTCATACATCGGATGGATATGGAGAATTTCCGCAGAAAGCTCCAGGACCGTTTTGTCCCTTGTGCCCGTGCGCAGCAGAATGGCCAGAAGCTCCTGGTCAGTCAGAGACTTCACACCGTGCATTCTGCACTTCTCACGCGGCTTCTCCTCCGGGTTCATGGTTTCAAAGGTACTCATATTCACTCCTGTTCTGTCAGAAAAGCAGGAGCCCACATAATTGACTTATTTTAGCACAGAGTATGCGGCAGAACAATTCCTCAAAGCTGAAATAAGTATGAACAATCATTACGAAATGGTAACCAGCCCCTTCTCCCAGAGCTTCTGTACCGACATCAGGATGCCCAGCTTCGCATGATACCAGGTAAGACCGCCCTGGAAGTAAACATTATACGGCGGCTTGATGGGGCCGTCGGCGGAGAGCTCAATGCTGGAGCCCTGCACAAAGGC
>CAVELT010000083.1:4528-6342 GCA_963616545.1 Dysosmobacter segnis
ACCATACAGATCACATCCGGCTTGATGCCCTTGATGAAGCGGATCAGCTCACCGATCTGCTCCGGGCTGAAGGTATCCCGGTTGGAATAGCCCTTGGAGCGCTGAATTTCCACGAGGCGCGTCCGCTCATTGATGGCTTCCCGGATTTCATCGTAGCGGAAACTGCTGTCCGGGTTGAGATCCACCTGCCGGTAGCTAATGCCGAATTCCGCAAGAGAACCGGCTGAGGGCCGGATGCCGATCACCTCCTCCAGCGTGTCATAGGGCTTCCCCACCGGAGAAAGAATCTCGTCGCCGGGGCGAAGATTTGCCTGCAGCGCGACGGCCAGTGCATGGGTACCGCAGATGATCTGCCCCCGCACAAGCGCATCCTCTGTGCCGAAGACATTGGCATAGACCCGCTCCAGCGCATCTCTTCCGATGTCGTCATAGCCGTAGCCGCTGGTGCCGATGAGGTGCGCCTCGCTGACACCGGCATCCTGCATGGCCTTCACCACCTTCAGCTGATTGTATTCCGCGATCTCATCGATGGCCTGAAAGCGCTGAGATAGCTCCTCCAGCACCGGTGTGCAGAAATCCTGCACCTCACGGCTTATGCCCAATGCGCTGTACATTTCCTGATTATCCATTTTACTATTTCATCCTTTTCATAATTAAATTCTGAGATATCGATCCACTCTGCCGCCGGCTCCCGCCGAAACCAGGTGAGCTGCCGCTTCGCGTAATTCCGGGAATGCTTTTTCACGGCCTCCGCTGCTTCGGTCAGACTGCATTCGCCGCTTAGATACTGCAGCATCTCCTTATAGCCGATGCCCTGCAGCGAGGTATGCTCCGGCGACAGACCGAGACTGCGAAGCCATTTGACCTCCTCAATAAGGCCGGCCTCGAGCATGGCATCCACCCGGCGGTCAATCCGCTCATACAGCCTTGCGCGATCATCCGTCAGCACAAAGAAAGCCGCATCATAGACCGGCGGCCGCTGCCGCTCTGCCGCATTGTGGGCAGAAATGGGCTTTCCGTGCAATGCATAATACTCCAGGGCCCGAATCACCCGCCGTACATTGTGGGCATGAATTTTTTCAGCAGAAGCCGGATCCACCTCCCGAAGCCGGGCATAGAGTCTGTCCGGCCCCGCATCTTCTGCGGCCTCTTTTTCCAGCTGCTGCCGAATCTCCCGCTGCCCTTCGTCCGGCTCCTCGGAAAAATCGATGCCGTACAGCAGGGCCTGAATGTAAAAGCCCGTGCCGCCCACAAGGATCGGCAGCTTTCCCTTCGCGTAAACCTCTTCCATGGCCTCTGCAGCCATTTTCTGAAACACAGAAACATCATAATTCACGGAAGGGTCAATGACATCAATAAGATGATGGGGAACTCCCTGCTTTTCCGCCTCTGTGACCTTGGCGGAGCCGATGTTGAGCCCCCGGTACACCTGAACAGAATCCGCCGAGATGCATTCCCCGTTCAGGGCCTTTGCCAATGCCACAGAAAGGGCGGTTTTTCCGACAGCTGTCGGCCCGGCCAGAATCAGAAGCGGCCGTTTCGTCTCCATAGCAGCTCTCCTTCCTACACAATACGCTTAAACTTTTTCTCCAGCTCCTGCTTAGACATGGAAATGATGGTGGGCCGGCCATGGGGACAGGCATAGGGATTGTCCAGCTGCAGAAGCTCTGTGATGAGCGCATCCGCCTCCTGCATACTCAGCCGGTTGTTGCCCTTGACCGCCGCCTTGCAGGACATGGAGGCCAGCTTGTCGTAAATGCTGTCCGCCGTGGTCATGCCGGTCTCCTCCGAAAGATCATCCAGGATCTCCAGCA
>CAVELT010000084.1:0-22945 GCA_963616545.1 Dysosmobacter segnis
CTGAGGGCCGGCAGCTCCTTCAGGCTTTCCATGCCGAAGCGGCGCAGGAATTCCTCCGTGGTCACAAAGAGGGCGGGACGTCCCGGGGCGTTAAGCCGGCCGCTCTCCTCCACGAGTCCGTACTCCACCAGACGATTCACCGCATGATCCGACTGCACGCCGCGGATCCGCTCGATTTCCGCCTTCGTCACCGGCTGCTTATAGGCAATGATGGCGAGGGTTTCCAGCACCACATCCGACAGCACCGGCTTCTTCGGGTGGCTCACCACCCGGATCAGCGCATCATAGCAAAGGGGATTGGTGCACAGCTGATAAGCGCTTTCGATCCGGCGGATCAGCATACCGCCCTGCTGTGCCTCATAGCGCTGCAGCAGACGCTCCGCTGCGGCCTTGGCCAGCACCTCGTCAGCATCCAGCGCAGCCGCCATCTCCGGCAGACTCACCGCCCGCCCCATGGCGAAGAGCAGCGCCTCCACGATGCGCTCCTCCTGTTTCAGTTCTTCCGCATGCTCCCGGTCTATTTCCAGACCGAGCGCTCTGTCCTCGGGCTTCAGCTCCATCAGTCAAACTCCTCCAGTCCCTGAAGATCCAGCTCCTCATCCTTCATATCATCCACTACCTGTATATCCATGTCCCCGAAGGGCTCTTCCTGGGTCAATGTAATGTGCCCCTGCTTCATAAGCTCCAGCACCGCCAGGAAGCTCACCACCACATCCATCTTGGCATGCTTCTTCCTAAGCATATGCTGAAAGGAAAAACGGCCGTGCCGCCGCGCATAGCTCAGAACGTCCTTGATCCGGCCCTGCAGGCTCAGCTTTTCCCGCCGGATCACACCGAACTTGGAGCGCACCCGGTCAATGGAATCCTCCCGCCGCTTCATAACATCCATAAAGCAGCTGTGCAGCCGCTCCTTGCTGACGCCCTTAAGCAGCGCGTCGAGATCCAGCGGCGGACTGTACCTCCGCACCTCCTCCGGCAGCTGCTCCTGCCCGTAAAGGCTGAGACCGCCGACATTTTCCCGACGGGCAATGCGGCGCGACAGGAGCTTGTAGCGCTTGTACTCGAGAAGCCGTGCCACCAGCTCGGCCCGGGGGTCGATCTCCTCGCCCTCCTCGGTGGTTTCCCGCGGCAGCAGCATCCTGGACTTGATCTCGAGAAGCGTGGCTGCCATGACCAGGAAATCCGACACGATGTCGAGATCCTCCTCCTGCATCTGATTCACATAGTCCAGATACTGCTCGGTGATCTCCGCAATGGGGATGTCATAAATGTCAATTTTGTTCTTTTCAATGAGATGCAGCAGAAGCTCCAGGGGGCCCTCGAAATGCTCCAGGCGATATTGCAGCTTATCCATTCCTTGCCTCCTTCGGCAGCAGCGTAATGAGACTGAGCTCCGGACGGTCGTTGATGCGAAGGTTCACGGAATGGGTCCCCAATCCGCGGTTCACCAACACCTGCCCCCTGCCGTAATGATGCAGTCCGGCACACTCCTTCACCAAAAACTGATACTGCGGGGTCATGAGGCCGCCCAAGCCCGGCAGACGAATCGTGCCGCCGTGGTAATGTCCGGACAGCACCAGGTCTGCGCCGCAGCGAATGGCCTCACGATAGTAAAGCGGTGTATGCAAAAGACAGATCCGGAAGCTCTTCTCCTTCGGAAAGATACCGCCGCAGTGCCGAAAGGCCCGTTCACTGAGGGGGTGCTTTCTCCGGAACAGAAGCTTCTGATAATAAAGCATCGGCAGGGTCACGCCGGTAACGGAAATACCCCACTCCGGCAGCAGGATCGTCTCCTGATCCAGCAGGGTAATGCCTTCTGCCGCAGATCGGAGCTGCGCCCACTTTTCTGCTGCCGCGCGATTCCCCTGTGCCGCCTTCTGCCGAAGCCGGGTCTCATGATTGCCCAGGGCCATGTATACAGGATACTCACGCTTCAGCTGCTCCAGAAAACGGCAGCTCACCGCGACCCGATCCGCTTTTTCGGGAGACTGCAGCAGACAGAAGGGAAAGGACCGATGCTTTCCGGAAATGATGAGATCCCCGCCGAGCAGAACGATGTCCGGCTTCGCCGCATGAATGGCAGCAAAGAGCCGCTCCTGCCCGCCTTCTGCTCCAAAGGCTTTTTCATGAAGGTCGGACAGAAACAGGATGCGGCAGGGCTTCTTCAGTCCCTCCGCCGCAATGGTATAATTCTCCGTCACAAGCTGATTTTTCTCATGCTCTGTATATTTTTTGAATAATAACGCTGTCAATGCCAGTGAAAATATGTGAAATCTCATTGTGATCTGAACCTTTTCGAATTGTACATATGTTGATACAATGTAATAAAAATCAGCGCGCGATTTTGATAAGGGTTCGATAAATTTAATAGCGAAAGGACATGTTTTTATGATTCATTTTGAACCATTCTGGGAAATGATGAAGGAACAAAACATCAGTCAGTACCATCTGGTACGCTACTGCCGTCTCTCCGCCGCACAGCTGCAGCGGCTGCGGCACAATCAATCGGTAACCACCGATACCATCTCCCGGATCTGCGAGCTTTTCGACTGCGACGTTTCCGACATCATGTATTTCAGCAGACAGTCAGAAAAAAGACCGCGCTGTTAAGCAAGAGTTCCCCTCCGGGAGCTCGACAGCTCCCGAAGGGGAAAACATTAAGATTCTGACGCATTCTTCTCCGGATTCCCGGTTTTTTCCTCAGTATAATTCGTATACTTGGCCCGCAGCTCCTCAAAGCTGGGCTTGCCGGTATTCTCCGGCTCCTCCTGCTTCTTTTCTGCCGAAGACATTTCCCCATCCCCGAATAAGCTCCAGGGCTTTTCCTCTGCCGCTGCTTCTGTTCCGGCCGCAGCTTCTGCTGACGTCAGCTCTGTCTGCGCCTCCGGCTGAAGGCTCTTTTCATGCTCCTCCTGCACCTCATGCAGGATCCTCATGAATTCCTTGCCGGTGATGGTTTCCCGCTCGATCAGGAACGCCGCAATGCGGTCCAGGGCATAACGGTTTTCACTGAGAATGACCTTGGCCTCCTCATAACAGTCCTTCAGGATCTGCATCACCTCCCGGTCCACCTCGGTGATGGTGGCGTCGCCGCAGTTCATCTCCGCGTGACTGTTCAGATAGATGCTCTCCTGGGTAGCCAGTCCCATCAGACCGAATTTCTCCGACATGCCGTACTGGGTCACCATGGCCCGGGCGATCTTCGTGGCCTTTTCAATATCGTTCGACGCACCGGTTGTCACCGTATCAAAAACGATTTCTTCAGCGGCACGGCCGGCCAGAAGGCCCACCAGCATGGCATGCAGCTCTGCCTTGGTGTTGAGGTATTTTTCCTCCTCCGGCACCTGCATGACGTAGCCCAGGGCGCCCATAGTACGGGGCACGATGGTGATCTTCTGCACAGGCTCCGCATCCTTCTGAATGGCGGCCACCAGTGCGTGTCCCACCTCATGATAGGAAACGATGCGGCGCTCCTTCTGGGAAAGGATCCGGTCCTTCTTCTCCTTGCCGACCAGCACCACCTCAACGGCCTCGAAGAGATCCTTCTGGGAAACCTTGGTGCGGCCGTGCTTTACGGCGGTAATGGCGGCCTCATTCATCATATTGGCGAGATCCGCACCCACTGCACCGCTGGTGGCCAGTGCGATCTCGTCGAAGTCCACGGTATCGTCCAGCAGAATGTTCCGGGCATGCACCTTCAGGATCTCCACTCTTCCCTTGAGATCCGGCTTCTCCACCACCACGCGGCGATCAAAGCGTCCCGGCCGCAGCAGCGCAGGATCCAGAATTTCGGGCCGGTTGGTGGCACCCATAACCATGATGCCCTTTCCGGCATCGAAGCCGTCCATCTCCGAGAGCAGCTGATTCAGGGTCTGCTCCCGCTCGTCATTGCCGCCCATACGGGAGTCTCTGGATTTTCCGATGGCATCGATCTCATCTATAAAGATGATGCAGGGCGCGGACTGTCCCGCCTGCTTGAAGAGGTCCCGGACACGGCTCGCACCTACGCCCACGAACATTTCCACAAAATCCGATCCGGACAGGGAATAGAAGGGCACCTGGGCCTCGCCGGCCACGGCCTTCGCCAGCAATGTTTTTCCGGTTCCCGGAGGGCCCACCAGCAGTGCACCCTTCGGGAGCTTGGCACCGATGGTGGTATACTTGATGGGATTGTGCAGGAAATCCACGATTTCCTGGAGACTTTCCTTCGCCTCATCCTCACCGGCCACATCCTTGAAGCTGACACCGGTCTCCTTCTGCATGTACATCTTCGCGGTAGACTTTCCGACGCCCATAAGGCCGTTGCCGCCGCCCATCCGCTTCATCATCATGTTCATGACTACGAAAAGCAGCACGAAGGGAAGCACAAAGCTGATCAGGGTCTCCATGATGTAGCTGGAATTGTCCGGCTTCCGCTTGTAAATCTCCACACCGTGCTCATAGAGCCGCTGCACCAGCTGCGCCGCATCCGCATTGACCGGCACCACATAATAGCTTTCCTCGCCTTCGCTGAGAAGCTGCTCGTAGCGCTTTTTGTCGTCCTCATTCAGAAACTGCTCCAGGAAATCCTCGTCCTCTGCATCCGCATCGGCTGCACTCTCGGGAATCTGTGTGCCGTCCTTGGGATATACCGTGATCTGGTAATCTCCCCACTCCACTTTCTGTACCTGATTGTTGTCTACCATGCTGAGGAATGTCGAATAGCTCAGCTCCTGGCTGGTGCCGGAAACAAAAAACTGCCGCACCATCGTATAAACAAAAAAGGTGACAACGGCTGCAATGATCAGGAGCAGAAAGGTCTGTCCCGAATTTTTGAATCTGCCGTTGTCGCCGCCCCGATTATCGTTGTTGTTCATTCCATTCTCCTCGCCCTTTGAAAGGTAATCAATGTAATATTATACGGATGGAATGGGTATAAATCAAGAACGGAGTTTGGACATGAGCAGTCGACAGGCGGTACAGATGTTCACAAACCGTTCAAAATTTATTCAACGAATGTTTACAGCTTGACCATTCATTCTTCACAATTCTCCTTTATCTTATAAGCATAGACAGCAAAGCCAGTTGTCTATCAGATTTTTTTCATAATACTCGGGCAGGCATTGCGAGGTGCCTGCTCTCCTCCCTAAGAAAAACGTAAAATATAAAAATACAAAAAAGGATTCGGCCAAATAAAGCCGAGTCCTTTTTCGTTTTACTTCATCTCCAGTATCTTCCGCTTCCGGTCCAGCATCAACGGCAGATTGTCCAGGTAATTTCCGATATCCTTGCCGTTGTCGCAGCGCTCGATGCGCTTGCCGCCCCGGCCGTCCTCATAGCAGACCTTGGAGGAGGTACCGGCACCGCAGCCAATGACCGTGTGCTTCTCCTCCATCATAAGGATGTTGTAGAGGCACTCCTTGCCCCCCTCGCAGTAACCGGTATTCTCGAGATTCCCGGCCATATTCTTCTGTCGGTAGAGGTAGTAGGGCTTTAAGCCCAGGAGACGGGACGTATATTCCGCGGCCTTCATCATCCGCTCCATCTCCGTCATGGACTGCACCGGCAATACGTCCCCGGCCATACCAACCTCGCGAAGCATTTCCAGCGGCAGCTCTTCCTCAAAGCGGCGGCTGTCGGCTCCGGCGCGATATATTCCGGCCCAGTAGTCCTTCTCCAGGGTCAGCCGGGCTGCCCGCTTCACCGCAAGGGAATGCACCGTCAGACTGTCCGGCCGCAGCCGGCAGACTTCGCAGAGGGTCTCCGTCACCTCCGGAAGCCGCTCTCCGGGCAGTCCCAGAATGATGTCCATGTTAATGTTGTCGAAGCCCTGCTGCCGGGCCATAGCATAGGCAGTCTTCACCGCCTCCACCGTATGCCGTCTGCCGATGAGGTCCAGCGTCTTCTGCTGAAAGGTCTGAGGATTCACGGAAATCCGGTCCACGCCCGCCGCCTTCAGGATCCGCAGCTTCTCCTCTGTGATGGAATCCGGACGGCCGGCCTCCACCGTGAACTCGCAGACATTGGCCATGGGATGCGCAAAGCACTCCTCCTTTACCAGCTCCATGAGCTTCTGCAGCCAGAATTCCGGCAGGGCCGTCGGGGTACCGCCCCCGATATAAATGGTCTGCAGGTACTTTCCTCTGCCCTCGCACATGGCCTGCATGCTGAAGCGCACCTCCTGCCGCAGCTTCTCAAGGTATTCCGAAAGCCGATCCTCCCACTTTCCGATGGGGTTGGAGGTAAAGGAGCAATAGAGGCAGCGTGTCGGACAAAAAGGAATGCCGATATAGAGGCTCCAGCCCTGATGATAATCCCGACCTGTCTTCTGCCGGATCCGCTGCAGGATCTTCTGCTCCCGGAGGCCGATTTCCATCATGAGCGACAGCTTTTCTCCCGAGATCAGGTACTCCCGCTGCATTTTCTCCCGGATCTCCGCCAGCGCTGAAGCATCCGGCAGACCGTCCTTCTGCTTCCTGCCGGCGGCCTCCATCAGCGGACTCACCAATGAAACAGGACGGATGCCCGTCAGGTCTCCCCAGGGAAGCTCCCGGCCGGTCATGGCGGACAGAATGGTATAGAGCTCGGCCTTCAGATAGGACTTATCCTTTTTCCGGTCGCCGGTCAGCGGCAGCTTGCTGCCCTCCAGCTCCAGCGAAAGGCGGATGGAGGCAGACTGTCCCCGAGTGCCTCGCTTCAGTGCGGTCTTCTCCTCCTGAGTGGTCTCCGACAGATGCACACCCGCCGGCGTGTGAATTTCGAAGTCCTCGCCGGGATAGAAGGATTTGCAAAGCTCCCGGATATCCTGCTCATATTCCGCTGTCTGTCCGTCCAATACCAGTCTGATCATGCCTTCTCCTTAACCCAGCCGGCCGAGATATGCCGCCGGGTTATATTTCTTTTCGTTTTCAATGGTGGTCTCTCCCTCATGTCCGGGATAAACCCTTGTGTTTTCCGGCAGCAGCAGGAGCTTCTCCTGAATGCTGCTCAGGAGCTGCCGTTCGCTTCCCGTGGGGAAATCCGTCCGTCCGTAGGATTCCTGAAACAGCGTATCGCCGCTGAAGAGCATGGGCTCTGCCC
Source organism: Dysosmobacter segnis (assembly GCA_963616545.1). Classification (GTDB taxonomy): domain Bacteria; phylum Bacillota; class Clostridia; order Lachnospirales; family Lachnospiraceae; genus Oribacterium. Next base: position 7,060 of record CAVELT010000084.1, read on the forward strand.
CGGTGTTTTCGATATAGTAGCAGCAGGAGCCGCCGGTGTGGCCGGGCGTCGCAATGACCTGCCACTCGGTGTCCAGCAGCTGCAGCCGCTGTCCGTCCTGCAGGGGCACGAATTTCGTGATGCAGATCTCGAGGCCGAAATTCAGAGACAGGTTCATCTGCGAATCCGCCAGCAGCTCCCGCTCCGCCTCCAGCGCATGAATCTTCACGCCGAAGTGCTCCGCCACCTCCCGGGCCGCCATGATGTGATCAAAATGGCCGTGGGTGAGAAGCACCGCCACTGGCTTTGCCTGCAGCTGCTTCTCCGCAATGTCGATGATCTTCTCTGCATTGGCGCCGGGATCCACAATCACGCATTCCCCGGTTTCCGTATTCTTCAGAAAATAAATGTTGGTCTGCACCACACCTGCCGTATACTTTGTCAGCTTCAGCTCCATTCCTTCTTCCGCCTCTCTCCTCTGTTGCTTATGCTCTGCCCCCCCCGGGCTTTGCTGTCCTCAGCCCTGGGCTCTCTCAATGTCGATGACACCGTTGATCTTCCGAATCTTTCCGACAAGCTCCGTCAGCTCCTCCCGGTTATGAATGTCGAAGGACAGCGAAATGGTGGCCTTGTCGTTCTTGCCCACCCGGGAGCTCAGTGTCTTGATGTCGATCTCCGCGTCCGTCAGGATCTTCGAGATATCCACCAGAAGACCCACTCGGTTGTTGGTATAGATGGTCAGCTCCGTTGCATAGGTTTCCTCGGTGCTGTCCTTCTGCCACTCTGCCTCGATGAGCCGGGCCTTCTCGTCCTCCGACAGGTTGATCATGTTAATGCAGTCGGTCCGATGGATGGTGATGCCGCGCCCGCGGGTGACGAAGCCCACGATCTCGTCGCCGGGCACCGGCGTACAGCAGCGGGCATAGCGCACCGCCAGATCGTGAATGCCCTTCACTACGATGCCGGACTTCGACTTCCGGATCACCTCCGGCTTGCGGCTCAGCTCCTCAATATTCTGAAGGATATCGCTGTCGTCTACATTCTTCGCCTCTGCCTTCTGCTTGAGATCCAGGAGCTTGGTCACCACCTGGGACTCCTTCAGACCGCCGCGGCCCACGGAAGCCAGCACAGACTCCCAGTCCGTGTAGCTGTAACGGCGCACCACGCCCTCCACATACTCCGGCTTCGTCAGCTCGCCCAGGGTATAGCCCTTGGACTTCGCATAGCGCTCCAGCAGGTCCTTGCCGCGGTCCAGATTCTCATCCTTCTGCTCCCGCTTGAACCACTGATTGATCTTGTTCTTCGCCTGGGCGGACTTCACCACCTTCAGCCAGTCTCTGGACGGTCCCCGGGAATTCTGGGACGTCACGATATCCACCCGGTCGCCGTTCTGCAGCTTGTACTCGATGGGCACCAGACGGCCGTTGACCTTGGCCCCCACCATCTTATTGCCCACGGCGGAATGAATGGCATAGGCAAAGTCAATGGGGCAGGAGCCTGCGGGCAGGTTCTTCACATCGCCGGAGGGGGTAAAGCAGTACACATCCTCATTGAAGAGGTTCAGGTCCGACTTCACCATGTTCATGAATTCCTTGGAATCGGACTCATCCTTCTGCCATTCCAGGATCTCATGCAGCCAGTTCATCTTGGCCAGCTCCGACTCCGTGGCCTTTGCCTGAGAGCCGCCCTGCTCCTTGTACTTCCAGTGGGCCGCGATACCGAATTCTGCGGTCCGGTGCATTTCGAAGGTACGAATCTGAATTTCGAAGGGCACGCCGTCCTTGCCGATGACCGTGGTATGCAGCGACTGGTACATATTCGGCTTCGGCATGGCGATATAGTCCTTGAAGCGTCCCGGAATCGGTGTATACATTTTATGAATAACGCCCAGCACCGCATAGCAGTCCCGGACAGAGTCCACAATGACCCGGATGGCGAAGAGATCATAGATCTGATCGATGGTCTTGTTCTGGTTCACCATCTTCTTATATATGGAAAAGAAGTGCTTCACGCGGCCGTTGATCTCCGCCTCGATGCCCGCCTCCTGAATATGAGCCGATACCTCCCGGACAATGCCGGTGATCCGCGCCTCCCGGGCCTCCTTCTTGAGGTGCACCTTCTCCGCCAGATCATGATAGACCTCCGGCTCCAGGTACTTCAGCGACAGATCGTCCATCTCGATCTTGATCTTGCTGATACCGAGACGATCCGCCAGCGGAGAATATATCTCCAGTGACTCCCGGGCCTTCTCCTTCTGCTTCTCCGGTGTCTGATACTCCAGGGTCCGCAGATTGTGAAGACGATCCGCCAGCTTAATGATGATGACCCGGATGTCCTTGGCCATGGACACAAACATTTTCCGGAGATTCTCCGCCTGCATCTCCACCTTATCGGTGTTCAGATTCAGCTTGGTCAGCTTGGTGACGCCGTCCACCAGCAGCATAACATCCGGATTGAAGGCCTGCTTCACCTCCTCCAGCGTCATGCCTGTGTCCTCTACCACGTCATGCAGCAGTCCCGCCGCGATGGTTTCCTTATCCATTTCCAGGTCCGCCAGGATGATGGCCACACAGAGGGGGTGGATAATGTAGGGCTCCCCCGACTTTCTCTTCTGGTTCTTGTGCTGCTCCTTCGCCACCTGATAGGCCTTTTCGATCATACTGAGATCTCCGGAAGGATGATACTTCCGGATCGCCTTCAGAAGGTCCTGATACAGTTCCTCCGGCGGTGTGTTGTCTGCCGGTCTCTCCAGCTCGATCTCTTCCTGCTTATCTATCATACTGCCCACCCCTTTTCACATGATTTCCCTATTTTACTATCCCATATCCGCCTTGTCAAAGCCCGCAAAACGGAAAGGCAGCCGTTTCCGGGCTTTGCAGGCAGCCGAAGTGTAAACAGATGCCTGATTTTGTGCTACAATAGTATGGTATAGGGTCAAAAGGCATGAATCGCTGACACAGGTGCACCTGTATCAGCAGCTTCATCCTTGACGCCCACTATTATTTCGTGGTAACTGTTTAGCACAAAGGAGATTCTGCTATGCTGAATGCTGAAAATGCGGAAAAGCCGGTTCGGCTGCTGGAACGCACCCTGAAATATCAGGGCAAGGTTCTGAAGGTTTATGATGATTATGTGGATGTGGGCGGGCACAAGACCCACTGGGACTTCATCCACCACATGGGAGCCGCTGCGGTGCTTCCGGTGCTGGAGGACGGACGCATCCTGATGGTACGCCAGTTCCGGCATGCCCTGGACCGCTATACTCTGGAGATCCCTGCCGGAAAACGGGATTCCGAGGATGAGTCATTTGAAACCTGCGCCCTCCGGGAGCTGGAGGAGGAAACCGGCTTCAAGACCGACAAGCTGGAGTTTCTCCTCTATGTGAATACCACCGTGGCCTTTCTGGATGAGAAGATCGGCATCTATCTGGCCCGGGATCTGAAGCCCGGTCAGGTGCACTGGGACGAGGACGAGGAGTTGGGCGTGGAGCCCTGGAAGCTCGAGGACCTGCAGCAGCTCATCTATGAGGGCAAGATGACCGACGGCAAGACCGTGGCAGCAATACAGACTTATGCTTGTAAATATCGAACGGGCTAAAGCCGATGCCTTAGCGGCGAGAGTGAAGAAGTTTGCATCAGGCAAACTTCGTAGCGACCTGACATGCGCCGAAGGTGCATGCTTGCTGGAGGCAAGTTCATCGAGAGCTACACGCTCGAGATGAATCCATCAAAGGTTTTGCGGCAGCAAAACCTTCTCTGTATATTGTAAAACAGAAGGAGAGCATTATGAAAAAAGAAAAGCTTGAAGATTATGTACTGAGCATTCCGGATTTTCCGAAGCCCGGCATCCTTTTCCGGGACATCACCTCACTGGTGCAGGATCCGGACGGTCTCGCTGATGCGATCGACGGCCTGCTGGCCTCGATCAAGGATCTGGAATTTGATACCGTGGCAGGACTCGAGTCCCGCGGCTTCATCTTCGGCACCCCCGTTGCCTATGCAAGACACAAGGGCTTTGTGCCGGTACGGAAGAAGGGAAAGCTGCCCCGGGAAACCGTTTCCGTCAAGTACGCACTGGAATACGGCGAGGCAGAGCTGGAGATCCACAAGGACAGCATCCGTCCGGGCGAGCGTGTGCTGGTGATCGATGATCTGCTGGCCACCGGCGGCAGCCTGGAAGCAGCCTGCCAGCTCATCGAATCCCTGGGCGGCAAGGTAGTAAAGATCGCTGTGGTCATGGAGCTGGCCGGCCTCAAGGGCCGCGAGCGCCTCAATAAATACGATGTCACCTCGCTGATTACCTATCCGGGAGCTTAAGGAGAACAAATGGGAGAACAGCTGACAAAATCCGATGTAGAAAAAATCGAGGCCGAAATCCGGCACAGAAAGGTGGAGCTCCGGCCCCAGCTGACAAAGGCGGTGGCCGAGGCAGCTGCCCAGGGAGACCGTTCAGAGAACTTTGAATACTATGCCGCCAAAAAAGCCAACGGCCAGAACAATTCCCGGATCCGCTATCTGGAGAAAATGCTGCGCTTTGCGACCATCATTGACGACCGCTCGAAGGCCGATGAGGTGGGCCTCAACAATACCGTCACCGTCTACTTTGAAGAGGATGATGAGGAGGAAACCTACCGCATCGTCACCTCCATTCGCGGCCACTCCCTGGAGGGACTGATTTCCAACGAGTCCCCCATGGGAAAGGCTCTGCTCGGCCATCGGGTCGGTGACCGGGTGGAGGTGGACACCGGAAACGGCGGCAGCTACTTCGTGGTGATCCGAAAGCTGGAAAAAACCGGTGAAGCCGAAAGTGATTACATTAAAACCTTCTGATGCGGAAAGGGCTGCACAAAGGTTTCTTTGAAATAGGGCAGCTCGTCAAATTCTGCATGCTGATACAGGTAATTCATGAGCTCCCGGCGGCGGACAATGCCGATGAAGTGGCCCAGATCGTCCTCGACCGGCACAAAATTCTGATTGAGAGCCCGCTTTACGAGACTTTCCATGGAGCAAGACACATCCACCGGCTGATAATGATTCCGCATGGGAATATCCCTTACCCTGATCTTCTCTGCCTCTCGCAGATCGAGGTTCAGGGTATTTTTGATTTCAAAAAGCAGGTCGCCCTCCGTGATGGTGCCGTAATAGGAGCCGTCCTTCGCCAGCACCGGAATGGCCTGGTAGCGATGGTATTCCATCTTCTCCAGAGCGCTGCGCAATGTGTCGTCCTCCTCCAGGAAGGCGGTGTCGCACTTCGGTGTCAGAAAAAACAATATATTCATAAAAAGAAAATCCTCCGCTGATACTGTTCCATACTACGGTTCCAGTATAAGCGGAGAATATGTCCGGATTATGTCCGGTTTGTTACAAATTCCAAATTATTTCTGAAATTTCTATAAATTGTTGTGGAAAATGCTCAACGCAGCAGATGCCTTGGCGGACCACCTACGGGCGCCCCGTCAGCCAAGCTGCCGCTGAGCCCATAGGTGGTCAGTTTCCAAAGACAGCCTCATAATCCTTTACGAACTTCTCGATGCCGCTGTCGGTAAGCGGATGCTTGGTCATCTGCATCAGCACCTTGTACGGAACGGTGGCGATGTCTGCACCGGTCTTTGCGCACTGGATGATGTGCATCGGATGACGAACGGAGGCACAGATCACCTGGGTCTCGATCTCCGGATACATTTCAAAAATCTGCATGATGTCCTCGATGAGGGTCACGCCGTCTGTGGAAATGTCGTCCAGTCTTCCCAGGAAGGGAGAAACGTAGGTGGCACCGGCTCTGGCTGCGAGAAGCGCCTGGGTTGCGGAGAAGATCAGTGTCACGTTGGTGTGGATGCCTTCCTTGGAAAGGACCTTCACTGCCTTCAGTCCCTCTGTGGTCATGGGGATCTTCACCACCATATTGGGATGGATCTTGGCAATCTCTCTGCCCTCGGCGATCATGCCTTCAGCGGTTGTGGTGCTGGCCTTGACCTCGCCGGAGATGGGGCCGTCCACAATGTCGGTGATTTCCTTCAGAGTCTCCATGTAGTCTCTGCCCTCTTTGGCGATGAGGGAGGGATTGGTGGTCACGCCGGTGATGATGCCCATTTCCCAGGCTTCTCTGATCTCGTCCACATTGGCTGTATCAATAAAAAACTGCATATCTTCCTCTTTTCCGGGGCTCCGCCCCAAACATCAAACTTATATTTCATTCAGCATCCCATCGCCGAATCACTATGCGATGCTGAACAGTTACACTATACGCCTTTTCAGCAGCCGTCTCAAGCCGTTTGCCTGTACTCCCTTTTATTTCAGACAATCGACTGCGGCTCTCTCTGCCGGGATACCTGCCTTGTAGCGCTCCATAAAGGCCTCAAAGCCGGCCACATCCTCTTCTGTCGGCGCGATCGTGCTGCCGGACTGACCGGAGAAGATCTCCTCATTCAGATAATCCGACAGGCTTCTGCCCTTTCCGTCCAGCATATAGGCAGCGAGAAGCGCCTCGCCCCAGGGACCGCCCTCGCTGGCGGTATCCATTACCGTTACCGGTGCATTCACGGCCGCTGCCAGATAACGCTGTGCCACGCCCTTCGTCTTGAAGAGACCGCCGTGGCCCATGATCTTCTCGACCTTGACCTTCTCCTCCTTCAGCAGGATATCCAGGCCCAGCTTTACAGCACCCAGAGAAGAATAAAGATTTGCCCGCATAAAGTTGGCCAGCGTGAAGCGGCTGTCCGGCATACGGATCAGCATCGGCCGTCCCTCATTGAGATGCGTGATGCCCTCACCGGAGAAGTAGCCGTAGGGCAGAACCCCGCCGCAGTCCGGATCTCCCGTCAGGGAATTCTGATAGAGCTTGCCGAAGAGCTCGCCCATATCCGCCTTTATGCCGAAAAGCTCCGTGAACTCCTTGAAAATGTTCACCCAGGCATTGAGATCCGAGGTGCCGTTGTTGGCATGAGACATGGCCACGGGATAACCGTCCGGCGTGGTCACCATATCGATCTCGCGATACAGCTTGCTGAGTCCCTTCTCCAGCACCAGCATGGCGAAGGTGGAGGTACCGGCAGAGACATTGCCGGTCCGGGGTGCCACGGAATTGGTGGCCACCATGCCGGTGCCTGCATCGCCCTCCGGCGGACACAGCGGAATGCCGGGCTCCAGATTGCCGCTTTCATCCAGGAAGGCTGCGCCCTCTGCGGTCAGCACGCCCGCCTGCTCGCCGGCAGACAGTACCTTCGGCAGAATATCCCGGGTCTTCCAGGGGTACCTGCCCTCGATCAGCTTGTCGAACTTCGCAAGCATTACCCCGTCATAATCATGCGCCTCCGAGTCGATGGGGAAAATGCCGGCGGCGTCCCCGATGCCGGTTACTCTCTCCCCTGTCAGCTTCCAGTGGATATAGGAATCCAGCGTCGTCACGAAGGAAAGCTGCGGCACATGGGCCTCCTCATCCAGTATGCACTGGTACAGGTGCGCGATGGTCCAGCGCAGCGGAATGTTGAAGTCGAAGAGCGCTGTCAATGCGTCTGCTGCCTTCTCTGTGTTGCTGTTCCGCCAGGTCTGGAAGGGTGTCAGCAGTGTGCCTTCCTTGTCAAAGGCCATATAGCCGTGCATCATGGCGCTGATGCCCATGGCGCCCAGCTTTTTGATCGTGATGCCGTACTTCTCTTCTACTGCCTTCCGGAGCGAGCTGTAGCAGTCCCGGAGTCCCGCATGGATCTCCTCCAGAGGATAGGTCCAGATGCCGTCAATGAGGGAATTCTCCCAGTCATGGAAGCCCACTGCCAGTACCGCGCCCTTCCGGTCAATCAGTACGGCCTTGATTCTGGTGGATCCGAATTCAATGCCCAGCGCAGCCTCGCCGCGCTCAATGATTTCCTTTGCGCCCATTCTTTGCTCCTTTCAGTTCTGATGCCCCTGTCCGTAGTAAGCATGGGGTCCGTGCTTTCTCATGAAATGCTTCTCCAGATAATGCTTCGGTGCATTGCCCGCCTCAGGATCCAGTGTCAGCGCGAAGAGATCCATCTTGGCCACCTCTTCGATGACTGCCGCATTGTGCACCGCGTTGCTGGGATCCTTGCCCCAGGCGAAGGGACCGTGGCTGTGGCAGATGCAGCCCGGCACATAGACCGGATTGATGTTCTGCTCCCGGAAGGTCTCCACAATGGTGAGGCCTGTGTTCTTCTCGTAATCCTCCTCGATCTCCTCCGGTGTCAGATGCCGCACGCAGGGGATGTCACCGTAGAAGTAGTCGCACTGGGTGGTGCCCATGCAGGGAATGCTTCTGCCGGCCTGGGCAAAGCCTACCGCATAGGGAGAATGGGTATGTACGATGCCCCCGATCTCCGGAAACGCCTTGTACAGTTCGAGATGCGTCTTGGTATCGGAGGAGGGATTCAGCTCTCCCTCCACCCGATTGCCGTTGAGGTCCATAACCACCATGTCCTCCGGCTTCAGCACATCATACTCCACGCCGCTGGGCTTGATGACAAAGAGGCCTGATTCCCGATCGATGCCGGAGACATTTCCCCATGTGAAGGTCACCAGGTGGTACTTCGGCAGCAGCATATTGGCTTCATATACCTTTTGTTTCAGTTCCTCAAGCATGCTTCTCTCCTTCTTCTTACTTCATGAAAAACTTCTGCAGGTCAGCCTCGGTGGTGTCATCGCCGATGGTGATGAGCTCTGTGCCTGTGAGACGGGCAAACATGGCGATGTCCTGTCTGGTCAATGCTGTCGAAACCACAGAGTGGTGTGCGCCGCCGGCATAGCACCATGCTGCGGTACCGATCTGGAAGTTGGGCTTATGACGATACATGATTCTCGCTACCGGAAGCTTCGGCATCACCTCAGGCTGCTTCACCAGCTCAATGTCGGCACAAATGAGACGGAAGTGGTCGCCCATATCCACCATGGTCACCTGGATGCCGTCGCCGGTCACGCCGTCAAATACCAGTCTGGCAGGATCCTCCTTGCCGCCGATGCCCAGCGGATGCACCTGGATCTCCGGCTTGTTTGCCGCAAAGGCAGGCGGTACCTCCAGCATATGGGAAGCCAGCTCCAGCTCCTGTCCCGGTGTGAGATCGTAGGTATAGTCCTCGATGAAGCCGGTAGCACCCTCTCTGCCCTCGGCCATCTTCATCAGCACAGCGGAAAGGGCTGCGATCTTGTAGTCGCCCTCCGGTCCGAAGCCGACACCCTGCGCCATCAGATCCTGGGCCGCGATGCCCGGCAGCTGACGAAGGCCGTGGAGATCCTGGAAGGTATCGGCAAAGGCACCTACACCTTCCTTGGCCAGGAACTTCTCGAGACCCACCTCATACTTCGCCTGCTCGCGAACAGCAGCGATGTTGTCGGTCTTCATGGTATAGTTTGCGGTATAGGCAGCCATCTTGGCGTCGATCTCTTCCTCGGTCACGGCATTGATGAGCTCTACCAGATCGCCCAGCGCGAAGTAATTGCACTCCCAGCCGTACTTGATCTGGCTCTCTACTCTGTCGCCGTCGGTCACGGAAACCTCACGCATGTTGTTGCCGAAGGAAGCCACCTTCAGGTGCTTGGAATAATCAATGGCCTTTGCCACATCGGCAAACTGACGGATCTTTGCGATCACATCCTCATGCTTGTAATAGCCTGCCACCACCTCGTGGGGGATGCCCATTCTGGCTACGATGAAGCCGTACTCACGGTCGCCGTGAGCGGACTGGTTCAGGTTCATGAAGTCCATGTCAATGTCGGCATAGGGCAGCTTCTCATTGGCCTGAGTATGCAGGTGCAGCAGCGGCTTTCTCAGCTCCTGAAGACCCTTGATCCACATCTTGGCCGGGGAGAAGGTATGCATCCAGGTGATGACACCGACACAGTCGTCATCATTGGAGGCCCGGCGCATATCCTGAATACAGATCTCCGAGGTCTCTACGGTGGGCAGCAGCTCCAGCGCAACGGTGCCTGCCAGCTTCTCATTCAGGAATGCCACCATCTCGGCGCTGTCCTTTGCCACCTGCCGAAGACATTCCTCTCCGTAGAGATCCTGAGAGCCTACCACAAAATATAACTTTTTCATCTTTCTTATCCTCCTTTAAAAGATTGGATGATTTAAATTTTTGACCGAATTTCCATGGTTAATGGAAACCGGGAACTGATGTGAATAATTTTTGCTCTGCCAGTCCGGATCCTCCATCATGCGGAGCAGATTCCGGGCCGCCAGCCGTCCCAGCTCGTACTTCGGATGAATGACCGACAGAATGCGGATGCCGCTGTCCTCCAGCAGGCTGGAATCATCAAAGGAGACCACCGACACGTCCTCCGGCACGGACAGGCCGCGCTCCTGAAGAAAATCCATGTAAATGGCCGCAATCTCGTCATTATAAAAGATCATAGCCGTGCAGTCCCGGGTACGCCGGAAAAAGCGAAGCAGGCTCTTCCGGGAAAGCTTCTCCTCCATATCCTTCGTGGAATACCAGCGGATCCAGTCGTCATCGAAGCGGACACCGTTGTCGGAAAGGCACTCGATCATGCCCCGGTAGCGCTCAATGCCCTGCCGGTCGTCGTACTTGAACATGCCGCCGATACGACGATGGCCGTTCTGGATCAGGATCCGGCACAGCTCATAGCCCGCCCGGGCATCTGCCATTTCGACACTGTCGAAGCGCTGGTTTTCATAATGGTTATGAATGAAAAGGGTCGGTATATTCCGCCTCCGCAGCTCCTGATAGAGCCGGATGTTGGGATTCGGAAAGCTGGAGCGGGTGCCCTCGATGATGAGGCCGGAGACATTTCCCTTGAGAAAGCCCTCCAGATACATGGCCTCGTCATTGAGTCGATTCTTGGTCACCGCCACATCGATCTCCAGTCCCTTTTCCTTCATGATGGATTCTATACCATCATACACCTGCGGGAAGAGATAGTCAGCAAAATAACTGAGAATCAGGCCAACTTTCGGTTTTTCTTTGTCCTCTTTGCCGGATTCATAGGCCACATAGGTGCCGCTGCCCCGGACCCGGCTGATGAGTCCCTCGTTCTCCAGCTGCTCCAGTGCCGTCCGCACAGTCTGCCGGGAATAGCCGAACTTCTTTTCCAGGATGTGCTCGGAGGGGAACTTGTCGCCCTTCTTGAGCACGCCGGACTGGATCAGAGTCCGTCCCCAGCCGTAAAGCTTCCGGTATTTCAGATTTTCATTGTTCTGTTTAATGCTGTCCTTCTCCATGCTGTCCTTCTCTCCGGCGTCTCGCGTCTGCCGGTTCTGCCGGCAGCAGCCCGGCATGCCGGGCCGCCGACATTGGCATAGCTTACTTGATGACCTGCAGAGACTGGCGATCGGCGAATACCGCTACGAATACCAGGAACACCACACCCTGAATCAGCTGCATCATCTGTGTGGAATAGCCCATCATGGTCAGGCCGCTGTTCAGTACGATGTACAGCAGGGAGCCGACAATGATGTTCTCGAAGCGGACCTTTGCGCCGCCGGAAATAGGCATGCCGCCGAGCACCAGTGCGATCAGGATCTGGGTCTCCAGCTGGTTGCCGCCGGAGGAGGTCACAGAGCCGACCTTGATGACGTTAATGAAGGCGGCGAAGCCGGTAATGGCACCGGCCAGCACATAGATCAGGAACTTCATCCGGTCTGTACGGATGCCGGAGAACATGGCTGCCTTCTCGCCGGCGCCGATGGCCTTCAGATAGGTGCCGAACTTGGTGAAGCGGAACAGCACAAAGCCGACGATCAGCACCACCAGTGTACAGCCCAGCTTGAGCTCTGTGGAATCGAAGTTGATGAGCTTCGCCGCGCCGGCCACCGGTGCGTTGGTGGTGAGGTACTTGATGAAGCCGCGGAACAGGAACATGGTACAGATGGTTACGATGAAGGACTTGATCTTCCGGTATACATAGAAGTAGCCGTTGATGGCACCGATGGCCGCTCCTGCTGCGATGCCGCCGAAGATGGCCAGCGGAATGCTGGTTTTCGAAAGCATGCAGACCACAATGGAGGCGATGCCGAGGATGGAGCCCTGTGAAAAATCCAGTCCGCCCATGGTCATGATGAAGAATACGCCGGTGGCGGCGATCATGGTCACATAGACCTGTGAAAGGACCAGCGGAAGGTTCCCGATCATCCGGTTGTTGGTCAGGAAGTTAAACAGCAGAAACACGAGAACGAGTCCTGCGATGGGCAGCAGGGAGCGGATCATGGTCATCTTGGAAAGCTTCTTCAGCTCCTGCTCCTTATTTACACTTGTTGTTGCCTGGTTCTCCATGACTGCCTCCTTATACCATCATCGTGATCAGACTGTTCTCGTCCAGATCACGGCTTCTTGTCAGCTCTCCGCTGGTCCGTCCGTCCTTCATGATAATGATGCGGTCGCACATGCCGATGAGCTCCATCAGCTCCTCGGAAATCATGATGATGGACTTGCCGTTCTTCCGCATATGATTCATGAGCTGATAAATATCCTGTTTTACCTTAATGTCGATGCCTCTCGTGGGGCTGTCCAGCACCACAATGTCGGAATCCTTGCCGATCCACCGGGCCAGCACCACCTTCTGCTTGTTGCCGCCGGAGAGGTCGGATACGAACTGATCCACATTGACCATCTTCACCGACATCTGCTTCGCGTACTGGTTGGCAAAGCTCTTCAGCTTCTTGTCGCTGAGCAGATGTGCCTTGTTGGCCAGGCTGTCCAGTGAAGGCAGGCAGATGTTGTCGCCGATGCTCTGGTTCAGCACCACAGACTCGTTGTCTCTGTCCTTCGAGGTATAGGCGATGGAGTGCTTGATGGCTGTCGGAATGTCATTGATCTCCGTGCCGTCCTGCAGTGTCACCCGGCCGGTGCGGTCATAGGAGGCGCCGAAAATGGCCTTGCCTACCTCATGCATGCCGGACTCGGACAGTCCGCCGAAGCCGAGAATCTCGCCCTTGTGAAGCTCGAAGCTCACATTTTCAATGAGCCCCGGCACGGAAACATCCTCACACTTCAGCACCACCTCATCCGAAACGGGCTCGCCGTAATCGGCACGATAGTAGTCGCCGGTCACCTCACGGCCGACCATGAGACGCTTCAGATCATTCTCCGTCACATCCTTGCTCTTCACCGTGTCAATGTAGACACCGTCCCGAAGAATGGTGATGGTATCCGACTTCTCCAGCACCTCCGGCAGATCATGGGAGATGAAAATGACGGAATTGCCGCTTTCCCGGATCCGGTTCATGTGCTTGTAGAGCTCCTCACGTCCCTCCTGCGAAAGGGCCGTGGTGGTCTCGTCGATGACCACGATCTTCGGATTGAAGTAGGTGGCCTTTACGATCTCCACCAGCTTTCGATCCTCGAAGTTGTACTCATCGATCATGTCCGAGGCCTTGATCCGCTCGAAGCCGTACTGCTTCAGAAGCTCTGTGGCCTTCTTGTTCATGGCATTGGTATTCTTGAAGCCGAGATGCACGAACTGGTCCTCGTGTCCCAGGAAAATGTTTTCTGCCACCGTCAGGCCGGACAGGGTGCCCAGCTCCTGGACAATGATGGAAACGCCTTCATTGTTGGCCTCCACCTGGTTCTTCGGATGAATTTCCTTACCGTCCAGGATGAACTTGCCGCTGCCGATGCTGTAGATGCCCGTCAGCATATTGGTCAGTGTTGACTTACCCGAGCCATTTTCTCCGATGAGGGCATGGACCTCGCCCTTGTTGATATTGAACGAAACGTTCTGCACCGCCTTCGTGATACCGAAGGATTTGCAGAGATTCTGAACCTCTAATCTGATCTCACTCATTGCATTCTCCTTCCTTACTTCACGATCTCGCCCTTGCTGACTCTGGTGGTTACCGTGATGATGATCAGCAGTGCCAGGCCGGTGATGACATCCTGAATGGCAGTGGGTGCGCCCATGGCGATGAAGCCGAAGAAAATGATGTTGATGACGAACTCACCGATGATGATGGCCTGCAGCGGCATGCCGTACTTCTTGAAGGCCACGCCGAAGAAGCAGCCCATGGTGGGCACAAAGTTCCGGCTCATGGAAGCCATACCTGTGGTGGCCACCATAGAGGAGCCGTAGCTGATGGTCAGAACGCCCATAAGGCCCAGAAATACGCCGCTGAGCACGAAGGCGATGACCTTGTACAAATCCACATTGATGCCCATGTTCTTTGCCACAAATTCGTTGGAGCCGATGGCATATGTATAAGTGCCGATCTTCGTATAGTTCAGGATCAGATACGCCACCACAAAGGAGAGCACAGCCAGGATAATGTTGCCGGGCATCTGTCCGAAGGCCCGGAGGTTCGACGGAAGGGTCTGCTCCACACCGCCGGCGATATAGTTGGCCACCGACTCATAGATCAGTGCAAGGCCTGTGGTCACGATCATGGACGGGATACGGAGCTTCACGTAGAAGACGCCGTTCAGCAGTCCCACAATGGCACCAGTGATGAGGCTTCCCAGGATCAGCCCGAGGTAGCCCATGCCGAAGCGGCTGGCAAAGACGCAGCCCACAATGGCGGACAGCATGATGTTGGCGCCGATGGAGAAGTCGAACATTCCCATGACCATGACGAAGTAGAAGCCTACGGCACCCACCGTGGCAATGAGGCTGGCCTGGAAATAGCTCAGCATGTTGTTGAAGGAGCCGAAGTTGCTCGGCGTCAGCACCTTGAAGATCGCCCAGGAAAGCACCACCAGTCCGCACAGGATCAGATAGCCTCTCACCGTGCCGGACATGCGTTTCTTTCCCGCAAGCTCATTAGCAGAATTCATAGTATACCTCTTCCTAGATTTGTTGTTTTCGTTCAGCCCGCTGAATGAAAAGGGGCCGGTATCGCCGCGCGATACCGGCCTCCTTTATAGCCTTAAAGCCTTATGTTTTATGCGCCTGCACGAGCTGCTGCATCCTCGATGGATACCTTCGCTGCCGCTTCCTTCAGGCCTTCAAGATCCAGATTGGACATCTCTACCAGCTCCTCATCCGTGTACGGAAGCTGATCTACAAAGTACTTCTCATAGGACTTGTAGTCATCTGCAGAGGATACATAGAGGTACGGGAACGGAACGTCCTCGAACTTGCCCTCAAAGCCTGTGTAGTTGCCCTTGATTGCGTTGTAAACCATCATGAAGGCGATGAGCGGATCGCAGTAATGTCCGCCGGACTCACCTGCCATGGAGCCGTTCTCCAGTCTCTCTCCCAGATCCGGAAGGAAGTCTGTGGAAACGATGTCGATATCCTGTGTCTTGCCGGCACGCTCAACAGCTGCGATAGCGCCCTGGAGCGGGTCTCCGCCGCCGCCTGCCGGGATCAGTGCATCCAGTGTCGGATCTGCGGACATCAGCGCCTCTGCTGCCTTGGAACCGCCCTCGGAGGAGGTACCTGCGTACTGCGGCTCAGAAAGCTTTGCCTGATCATCCGGGTGCTCCTGATTCCACTTCTCTACGCCGGCCTTGTAGCCCTCCCATCTGCCGAGCCAGGTTGCATCACCCTGCTCCCAGCCGATGAGACCGATGTTTCTGTCGCCCTTCTCCAGCAGCATGTTCATGAGTGCCTCGCCGTTGGCCGGCTCATCCTCGTGCACAGCGCCGATATAATAAGGAGACTCTGTTGCCATCTGGTAAATGTCTGCACTGTTTTCTTCGCTGATCACGCGGAAGAACTGTGCCAGATAAACCTTGTTGTCGTTGCAGGTCTTGATGGCGGAGGTCATCTCGGTGTCTGCAGAGTTGCAGATCACGATGCCCTGGCAGCCTGCTGCAGCCAGCTGCTCTACAGAAGCGGTAACCTTCTCAGATACGTGGCCCTGGTCAACATACTGTACCTGTACGCCCAGTGCCTTGGCTGCCTCGTCCAGGATCAGCTTACACTGAGATCCCAGCACGTCGGTGGAGGACCAGATGGATACGCCGATCTTGATGTCCTTGTTGTCTACGGAAGAAGCTGCG
>CAVELT010000084.1:23396-25475 GCA_963616545.1 Dysosmobacter segnis
TGCAAAAATTATCCTTTTTCTGTTCTTAATGACAAATACTTCCCGGCTTGTACCCCGTTTAAATATACATTGTCACAAATCTGTGCTAATATGGACACAAATGATCCGAAAGAAGCACTGCGCTTTTTTCTATTATAAAGGAGAAAATGTCATGAATCAGGAAATTGAAACAAAGTGCGTCAATGCCATCCGCGTTCTTTCAGCTGATGCGATTCAGAAGGCAAAGTCCGGTCATCCCGGTCTTCCCCTGGGTTCTGCTGCCATGGCCTATGAGCTCTGGGCTCACCATCTGAAGGTAAATCCCAAGGATCCGACCTGGGAGGATCGGGATCGTTTCGTTCTCTCCGGCGGCCACGGCTCCATGCTGCTCTACTCTCTGCTGCACCTTTTCGAGTTTGGTCTGCAGAAGGAGGACCTGATGCAGTTCCGCCAGTTCGGCTCTCTCACACCGGGTCATCCCGAGTACGGTCACACCGTCGGTGTCGAAGCCACCACAGGACCTCTGGGCGCCGGTCTCGCCATGGCTGTCGGCATGGCTGCTGCCGAGAAGCATCTGGCCGGCATTTTCAACCGTCCGGACTATGAGATCGTGAACCACCGCACCTATGCACTCTGCGGTGACGGCTGTCTCATGGAGGGCATCTCCTCCGAGGCCCTGTCTCTGGCCGGCACCTGGAAGCTGGACAAGCTGACCATTCTCTACGATTCCAACAGCATTTCCATCGAGGGCTCTACGGATACCGCCTTCACGGAGGACGTGGAGAAGCGTCTGCAGGCCTTCGGCTTCAAGACCCTGACCGTAGCAGACGGCAATGACCTCACTGCCATCGGCGCTGCCCTGCAGACGGCTGCAGAAGACAATACCGCGCCCTACTTCATTATCGTAAAAACAGCCATCGGCTACGGCTGTCCCGCAAAGCAGGGCAAGGCCGCTGCCCACGGCGAGCCGCTGGGCGAGGAAAACATCAAGGAAATGAAGGAATTCCTGGGCTGGCCTTCACAGGAGCCCTTCTATGTACCGGATGAGGTCTATGCACACTATCATGAGCTTGTGGCTGCCAAGGCTGCTCCGGAGGAGAGCTGGCAGGCACTGATGGCCGGCTATGAGAAGGCTTTCCCGGAGCTCTATGCGCAGTGGCAGGCTTACCATTCTCATGACGAGGCAGCTAAGCTTTCCGAGGATGCAGAGCTCTGGGCACCGGCAGAGAAGGCCGAAGCAACCCGTGCTTCCTCCGGCGCAGTGATCAATGTACTGAAGGACAAGCTGGCAAACCTCTTCGGCGGCTCTGCCGATCTCGCGCCTTCCACCAAGACCGATATGAAGAACGAGCCCTTCTTCTCACCGGAATGCCCGGAGGGAAGAAACATCCACTTCGGTGTGCGTGAGCTGGCCATGGCCGGCATTGCCAACGGCATGCTGCTGCACGGCGGTCTCCGCACCTATGTCGGCACCTTCTTCGTCTTCAGTGATTATCTGAAGCCCATGGCCAGACTCTCTGCCCTCATGAAGCTGCCGCAGATCTTCGTTCTGACCCATGATTCCATCGGTGTCGGCGAGGACGGCCCTACCCATGAGCCCATCGAGCAGCTCTGCATGCTCCGCTCCATTCCGAACTTCCGCGTCTTCCGTCCCTGTGACCGGGCCGAGACCGAGGCTGCCTGGTATGCGGCACTGAGCTCCACCGGCACGCCTACTGCCCTGGTGCTGACCCGTCAGAACCTGCCGCAGGTATGTCTGGACGGCAAGCTGGCACTGAAGGGCGCTTATGTGCTGAAGGATTCCGAGAAGCCCTGTGAGTATATCCTCATCGCCACCGGCTCCGAGGTGGGTCTCGCACTGGATGCGCAGACCAAGCTCACCGAGGAGGGCTATCAGGTCAGAGTGGTTTCCATGCCTTCCATGGAGCTCTTTGAGCAGCAGACCGCTGAATACAAGGAGTCTGTACTGCCGAATGCCGTTCGGAAGAGAGTGGCTGTAGAAGCCCTTTCCGACTTCGGCTGGGCAAAGTATGTGGGCCTGGACGGCGCCACCGTTTCCATGCACTCCTTCGGCGCTTCCGCACCGGCAGGTCTCCTCTT
>CAVELT010000084.1:25660-39650 GCA_963616545.1 Dysosmobacter segnis
TTTACACCTCCGCCGCAGGGAACTGCAGCCGCAGTCTCTTCAGGCAGTGGAAAAAGGCCGGGATCAGAAAGGCATCCGCGAAGATCCAGGCCAGCGGTGAGGCATAGCAGCCGGCGATATAGCCGATCATCGGAATGCCCACAAAGCCCACCAGAGAGCGGGCGATCATCTCGCAGACACCGGCCAGCACGGCAAAGCCGGAATAGCCCATGCCCTGGATGGAAAAGCGCCATACATTCACGATGGTGAGCGGAATGTAGAACAGGGAATTGCCCACCAGGAAGAGCCAGGCATTGTGAATGACCTCTTCCTCACCGCCGCTGACAAAGATCTGTGAAAGATGCTTGCCGAAGACCACCAGCACGAAGCAGATCGCCACAGAATAGATCACGCCGAGCTTTGTGGCCTCGAAAACGCCCTCCCGGATCCGCTTCAGCTTTCCGGCGCCCACATTCTGTCCCGCATAGGTGGCCATGGTGGCACCCAAGGCATCATATACCGAGGTACAGAAGTTGCCGATCTTCTCTCCCGCCGTGATGGAGGCCACATAGACGGAGCCCAGACCGTTCACCGCCGTCTGCAGCACCACAGAGCCGATGGCGGTGATGGAATACTGCAGTCCCATGGGGAGCCCCATCTTGAGGAGGAAGCCGCATTTCTTCAGATCCGGCTTCATTTCCCCTTTTTGGAAACGAAGGGCCGGGAACTTCCGTGCCATATAGAAGAGGCACATGAGGCCCGACAGTCCCTGGGATATGCAGGTGGCGTAGGCCGGTCCGTTTACCCCGAAGCCGAGGCACACGATAGAAATATAATCCAGAAGAATATTGAGCAGTGCCGCGAACACCAGGAAATATACCGGCGTCCGGGAATCCCCCAGGGAACGGATCACGGAGGCCGTTATGTTGTAGAGGAAGGTCACCGGTATGCCCAGGAAGATGATAAAGATATAGTCATAGGCATACGCGAAGATATTTTCCGGGGTGTTCATCCACTGCAGGATCCGTCCCGTCAGAAGCGCTATCACCGCCGTCATAATCGCAGAAAAAGCGATGGTCAGCCAGATAATGTTTCCCACATAACGCCGCATCCCGCTGTAATCCTGAGCGCCGAAGCGCTGGGCCACCGGAATGGCAAAGCCGGAGCAGGCCCCGATAACGAAGCCGTTGATCATGAAGTTCACGGCACTGGTGGAGCCTACGCCCGCCAGGGCGTCTACACCCAAGGTCCTTCCAATAATAATGGTGTCCACCATGCTGTAGAACTGCTGGAACAAGGTGCCCAGCAGCATGGGAACAGCAAAAGCCAGAATCAGTGCTCTGGGACTTCCGCCGGTCATATCCTGCATCGAATCGCTTTTTTTCATTATTTGCTTTCGCCTTTTTCCCGAATGTCGCCGTTCCGGTAGGCCTGCAGAAGCTCCTCCAGGTCCTGAATCTGCTGCTTCAGCTCCCGGCCGTTATCTGTCTCTCCCACACGGACACGATGTTTCATCTGTTCGACAATCTGGATCTCCGGCGTGTTCTCGGATCCCTTCTGGAAATCCTTGTGCTCCGCCAGCGCCAGATGCCGGGAATTGTAGATCAGTGTATAACCCGCAATTCCTGTTTTGGAATGATACGCCTTGGAGATGCCGCCGTCAATAACAAATAATTTTCCGTTGGCCTTAATGGGACTCTCGCCCCGTTTGGTCTTCACCGGCACATGACCGTTCACGATATGGCCCTCCTCCGGGTCCACGCCAAACTCATGGAAAATTTTGTCCACATAGCTCTCCTCTTTCGAAAAGCTGTAATAAGGATTGAACTTCTCCACATGGGTCTCCGGATCGTCAATGAAGCAGTGCTCAAAGGTAGAGATCTTGTCCTTTCCGAAGAGGGGAGACTTCGGTCCGCACCACATGTACCAGAACAGATCTGTAGCATAGAGCTTGCCGTTGGGATCATTTTCTCCCGACAGGAAGTATGCATCGATGGCCTTCTCATTGAACCAGTCCATGAGCCGCCTGCCGGAAAGACTTCCCTGATCTGTCTCGAGACTCAGGAAGCTGCCGTCCGGATTCATGGGAATGCAGCCGTGGTAGAGGATGTTGTTGTTCACCACCTTGTACATGGAGCCGTTGGTGAACAAGAAGCGGATATGCTTCTGCAGCAGCCGAGAATGGGTGAAGCTGTAGATCAGTGCCTCCATCAGCTGCGTTTCCCGCTCCGTCAGCTGATAGGGATCCTTCGGATCGATGGTGGGGAAGAAATGATCATTCATTTCATAGGTCTTTCCCTCTACCTCCACGGTCCACTTCTCATAGTCGATCTTCTCCAGCAGCAGGCGATGGTTCAGTCCGTACTCCGGATGCCGCCGGATCAGCCGGCCCTCCTCCTTCAGCATGATCACCGTAATGGCCTTACACATCCGTGCGGCGAGAGCCGGGTTTACCGAGTCAGAGACATTTTCATCCAAAACATGGGGGTAATAATTGGTGCAGGGGTCCTCACCGTACACCTCCTCTGCATACATGGACAGGGGACGCAGGTTGATGCCGTAGCCGTCCTCCAGCACATCGAAGGAGTTGTAGGAGGTGGCGATACGAAGCACGTTAGCCACACAGGCCGGATTGCCGCAGGCCGCACCCATCCAGTCCGCATCGTGATTTCCCCACTGGATGTCCACATCATGGAAGCTCATCAGCTCCTCCATGATCACATCCGCATGGGGTCCTCTGTCGAAAATGTCGCCGATGATGTGGAGAGAATCGATGGTCAGATTCTGGATCAGCTCCGACAGACAGATGATGAACTCGTCCGCCATGTGGATGTCAATGATGGCGTTCAGAATTTCCTGGTGGTACATCTTCTTGTCCGGATCATTGTAGTCAATGTGCAGGAGCTCGTCGATGGCATAGGCATAGTCCTTCGGCATCTTCTTCCGGACCTTGGAGCGGGTGTACTTGGAGGACACCAGCTTGCAGATGGAGATCAGGCGGTTGATGGTCAGCTTCTGCCATTCCGGTGTCTCTATGGCCTTGTGCTTCGGATCCGAGAGGATCTCCCGGGGATAGTAGATCAGGTTGGCCAGCGCCAGCTGCTCCTCCTCGCTCAGAAGGTTGCCGAAGGTTTCATCGATCTTCGCCCGAACGATACCGGAGGAGCTCCGCATCAGGTAAATGAAGGCTTCGCTCTCACCATGCAGGTCCGAGAAGAAGTATTCGGTTCCCTTCGGCAGTCCGCAGATCGCTCTCAGGTTAATGATTTCCGCACCGGCCTGCTCGGCGGTGGGAAACTGTCTCGCCAGCAGGCGCAGATAGTCCAGATTTCTCATAGTACCTCTCCCTAAAAACACATCAATATCGCATCACACGGCCCCTCTCCGCATTCGTTCACAGAAAAAGACCCCTTGCATCAGTTGTCTCTATTATACCGATACAAAGGGTCTATTTCTATATTTGTTATGTTCTTGACATTACGGAATTGGATACAATGTACAGCTTAGCCGTTTTCCGGGTTCACCACAGAGGGATCGATTTCCTTCTTGTTGAGGATGGACATGAACTCCTCGCCGCTGATGGTCTCCTTCTCATAGAGATACTTGGTGATCTCGTGGAGCTTGTTCACATTGTCCTTCAGCAGCTGGTAAGCCTTGTCATGCTCCCGCTTCACCAGAGCGACTGTCATTTCATCGATCTTCGTCTGGGTCTCCGGTGAGCAGGTCAGGCTGGCATCGCCGCCCAGGTACTGGTTCTGCAGCTGCTCCATGGCCACCATGCCGATCTCATCCGCCATGCCGTAGCGGGTGATCATGGCTCTCGCGTACTTCGTGGCCTGCTCGATATCGTTGGAGGCGCCGGTGGTGGAGGTGCCGAAGATCAGCTCCTCCGCGCAGCGGCCGCCGGTCAGCGTGGCAATCTTGTTCTCCAGCTCCTCCTTGGAATAGAGGTAATGGTTGCCCTCGTCATCCACCTGCATGGTGTAGCCCAGGGCACCGGAGGTTCTGGGAATGATCGTGATCTTATGCACCGGTGCGGAATGCTTCTGCAGTGCTGCCACCAGCGCATGGCCCACCTCGTGGTAGGAAACGATGAGCTTCTCCTTGTCCGTCATCACCTGGTTCTTCTTCTGGTAACCGGCGATAACCACCTCAATGGACTCCTCGAGATCCGACTGAATGACTCTTTCTCTGCCGGCCCGGACAGCCCGGAGTGCCGCCTCATTGATAATGTTGGCGAGCTCCGCACCGGAGGAGCCCGGTGCTGCCTTGGCGATGGCCTCAAGATTCACATTTTCCGCCATCTTGATCTGCTTCGCATGAACCTTCAGAATATCCACTCTGCCCTGGAAATCCGGCAGCTCCACCGGTACCCGGCGGTCAAAGCGTCCCGGACGAAGCAGTGCGGGATCCAGCTGATCCGGCTGGTTGGTGGCTGCCAGGACAATGATGGCCTTCGAGCTGTCGAAGCCGTCCATCTCGGTCAGAAGCTGATTCAGAGTCTGCTCTCTCTCATCATTGCCGCCGAGGCCGGAGCCGCCGCGCTTCTTGCCGATGGCATCGATCTCATCGATAAAGATGATGCAGGGAGACTTCTTCTTGGCCTGCTCAAAGAGGTCGCGCACCTTCGCGGCACCCATGCCCACAAACATTTCCACAAATTCCGATCCGGAGATGGAGAAGAAGGGAACACCGGCCTCGCCGGCCACGGCCTTCGCCAGCAGGGTCTTGCCGGTTCCGGGAGGGCCCACCAGAAGGGCACCCTTCGGGATCTTCGCACCGATCTTCGAATAGCGGTCCGGGTGATTCAGATAGTCCACCATCTCGGTCAGAAGCTCCTTCGCCTCGTCCTCACCGGCCACATCCTTGAAGGTCACAGAATTGTTGTCCTTCTCATATTCCCGGGCATTGGACTTGCCGAAGCCGCCCATGCCGAAGCCGCCGAGACCGCCCATGGAGCTGGCCATCCGCTTGGAGAGCCAGTTGCCCAGGGCCCAGAACAGCAGGATCGGGATGATCCAGCTGAAAACAAAGGACAGCAGCGGGCTGGTCTGCACCGGGATCTCCTCATCGAAGCTCACGCCCTGATTCTGCAGCTCGCTGATGATCTGCGCCTCGGTATACTCATTTTTGAGTCTTCCCGTCTTGCAGGTGATCTCACTGCCGTTCATCTTCACAGTATAGACAATGGAATTGTCATTGAGATCCACGCCGGTCACCGCATGGTTGTCCACCGCATTGATGAACTCATTGTAGGTAGTGGTCTTCACACTTCTCGAGAATAGAGAAGGGAACACAAAGGTATTCAGCATCAGAATGATGATGAGGGCCACCAGATAATAGAACATCAGGGGCTTATGATTTTTCGGCGGGAACTTCTGTCCGCTGCCGCCCCCCTGATTTCCGTTTCCGTTCAGATTGTTGAAGAAATCGTTAAAGTTGTTGTATCCGTTTCCTCCGCTTTGATCTGCCATAGCTACATCCTTTCTACTCTGCCGTCCGCCTCACCCCATTGTCCGGAGGAGGCAGACAGCACCGACCTGTCAGTACAGGCTTTCTTCTTTCTTGTGATTATGGCCTATCTTACAGAGGCTTTGTGTTAAAAGCGTGAACGAATACAAGTTTTCTGCAAATTTTATCTCATCGTCTTTTTCAGCAGCTCGCAGAGCTCGTCCACCGCCTGCTCGTTGCCGGCCTTGATGTCATCCACCACGCAGGAGCGGATATGGCTGGCCAGCAGCTCCTTGTTGAAGGCATTGAGGGCCGCCTGGACAGAGCTCACCTGCATAAGCACGTCCACGCAATAGCGGTCCTCCTCGATCATGGAGCGAATGCCCCGGATCTGCCCTTCGATGCGGTTCAGCCGCACCGTGAGCTTCTTCTTTTCTTCCTCCCGGCGCGGCACCGCCTTGTGCTTTTCCTCAGCTCCGCCGCAGCAGCATTTTCCCATACAGCCGCCTCACTGAATGTCCGTAACGGTATAGTCCTTGTCCTCTACGGCCTTCTTCAGCACGGCATTGTCCACATCCTCGCTCAGCGTCAGCACTGCTGTGCCGTCGGTATGGCTCACCACGGCAGCAGAAACGCCGGGCAGTGCCTCCAGTGTCTTCTTCACGGTGGCCTCGCAGTGGCCGCACATCATGCCTTCGATCTTCATTGTCTTTGTCATTGTCTTATCCTCCTGATTCATAGACTGTGTTGTATAAGCCTCAGCGTTTCCGCTGCTGACTCCTGTTTTTCTGCCCCGAAGCCCGTGATCCCGGCTGCCGTCATAGAGCCGGAACAGGTTCAGCCGCAGGGCGTTCATGCATACCGTGAAGCTGGAAATGCTCATGGCGGCCGCGCCGATCATGGGGTTCATCTCCCAGCTCCAGCCAAAGAGCTTTGAATAAAAGCCCGCCGCCAGCGGAATGCAGATCACATTATAGAAGAAAGCCCAGAACAGATTCTCGTGAATGTTCCGAATGCTGGCCCGGGACAGACGGATCGCCGCGGCCACATCGTTCAGGCTGCTCTTCATCAGGACAATGTCGGCGGCGTCAATGGCCACATCTGCCCCCGCCCCGATGGCAATCCCGAGGTCTGCCCGTGTCAGCGCCGGTGCATCGTTGATGCCGTCACCGACCATGGCCGTCTTTCCTTCCTTCTGTAAAGAGCGGATCACCGCTTCCTTTCCATCCGGCAGCACGCCGGCGATCACCTGGTCCACACCGGCCTCCCGGCCGATGGCTTTCGCCGTCCGCTCATTGTCGCCGGTGAGCATCACCACCCGAAGTCCCAGCCTCCGGAGCGCCCGAATGGACTCAGCAGAGTCCTTCTTTATGGTATCCGCCACCGCTATGATACCATAAAGCTTCGCTTCTGTGCCGAAATACAGCGGGGTTTTTCCGGCCTCCGCAAGGGCCTGCCCCCGGGTCTTTAGTGCCGTTGGAATGCCGGTTTTTTCCTCCATGAACTTTTCAGAGCCGCCGTAAACCGCATTGCCCTCCAGCACTGCCGTGAGGCCGTTGCCGGGAAGGGCCCGGAAATCCGTCACCGGAGAAGCCGTGCGCTGCTGTGCCTCGGCATAGCTCATAACGGCCTTCGCCAGCGGATGCTCCGACCGCTGCTCGAGAGAAACCGCCAGCTGCAGCAGCTCTGCCTCGGAAACGCCCTCTGCCGGTACGATGTCCGTCACCTCCGGCGTGCCGTTTGTGATGGTGCCGGTCTTGTCCAGCGCCACGATCTCCAGCCGTCCGGCCTCCTCCAGAGAAACCGCCGTCTTAAAGAGAATGCCGTTTTTCGCGCCGACGCCGTTGCCCACCATGATGGCCACCGGTGTGGCCAGACCCAGGGCACAGGGACAGCTGATGACCAGCACCGCCACAGCCCGCGCCACTGCTGTGGAAACAGGATGTCCCGTCAGCAGCCAGGCCGCCAGCGTCAGCAGCGCAAGGCCGATGACCGTCGGCACAAAGATGCCGGACACCCGGTCCGCGATCCGGGCAATGGGTGCCTTGGTGGCCGCCGCATCACTGACCATCTTAATGATCTGGGAAAGGGTCGTGTCCTCTCCTACCCGGGTCGCCCGGGCCCGGATGTAGCCGGACTGGTTGATGGTGGCGGCAGATACCAGGTCGCCTTCGGTCTTGTCCACCGGAATGGATTCTCCCGTCAGAGCCGATTCGTCCACTGCCGTGCTGCCCTCCTCGATGCGGCCGTCCACGGGAATTGTCTCTCCCGGGCGGACAACAAAGAGATCGCCGATCTGCACCGTATCAATGCTTACGGTCTCCTCCCTGCCGTCGCGCAGCAGCACCGCGGTCTTCGGTGCCAGCTTCATGAGGCCCTTCAGGGCGTCCGTGGTCCGCCCCTTGGACATGGCCTCCAGCATTTTTCCGACGGTGATCAGCGTGGGGATCATGGCCGCGGTTTCGAAGTACAGATTGTGCACGAGGTGATGCACAGACGCCATATCCCCCTCGGCCAGCCGCGCAGTCAATACATATAGCGCCGCCAAAGAATAGACAAAGGAGGCACCGGAGCCAAGGGCCACCAGCGTGTCCATGTTCGGGCTGCCGTGCAGCAGGCTCTGCAGACCGGAGGTGAAGAATTTCCGGTTAATGGCCATAACAATGATGGCCAAAAGCATTTCCGTCATGGCGAGGGCCGCGCCGTTTCCGAGGAAGGCCGGCACAGGCCAGCCCAGCATTCCGTGTCCCATGGACAGATACATGATGAGCAGCAGGAACAGCAGGGACTGCAGCAGGCGGCGCCGGAGCTTCGGGGTCTCATGATCCTGCAGGGCTTCCTCCTCTGCGGAAAGCTTGCCGGCATTTGCCTCCTGTCCCTTCAGACTGGCGCCGTAGCCCGCTTCCGTCACCGCCCGGATAATGTCTTCGGGCTTTGCTGTGCCCTCTACGCCCATGGAATTGGTCAGCAGAGACACGGAACAGCTCTCCACCCCGGGAACCTTGGCCACCGCCTTTTCCACCCGGCTCTGGCAGGCCGCACAGCTCATGCCGGTCACTGTATATTGCTTCATTTCTTCTCCTCTCCGCAGCTCAAGGGCTGCGTATCCATGTCGGGAGATATACCCCCGTACCCTATTTTTCTCACGACTCCAATATACCCCCTAGGGGTATTCATGTCAAGTGAATCCGATCATCTGACTGCCGTTCCGCTGTCTTTTTGTATTGATAAAAAGTAAGTATGGACAGTTTTTCTAATAGATGTCTAAGTACAGTTAATTTTACTTATATAAATATTTTCACTATAATGCGGATTGTCTTAAAAAACACACTTAAGAAAGAGGTACGAACATGTCACATGAAACTCAAATGCTCCTGGGTCTGTTCCTGGGCATCGCGATCATGATCTTCCTTGTTATGAAGACCAAGACGCACACCTTCATTGCATTGCTTCTGGCCGCACTGATCACCGGCCTCATCGGCAAGATGACTCCCGGCGATGCCATCACCGCCATTCAGGACGGCTTCGGAAATACACTGAAGAGCACCGGCATTATCATCGGTCTCGGTGTTATGATGGGCGGCATACTGGAGAAGACCGGCGCTGCAGAGCGACTCGCCTATTCCTTCATTAAGAAGATCGGCAGCGGCAAGGAGGAGGTTGCCCTGGGTATCACCGGATGGCTGGTTTCCATCCCGGTATTTGCGGATTCCGCAGTGGTGATCTTCGCACCTCTCTGTAAGGCCATGTCCCGCGTGACCGGCAAGTCCGTGATCGCTCTGGCGCTGGCTCTGGCCTGCGGTCTCCAGTGTACCCACGTAATGGTACCGCCTACACCGGGTCCGCTGACCGCTGCCGGCATGATGGGCGTAGACGTTGGTCAGATGATCATCGCCGGTGCACTCATGTCCATCCCCATCCTCATCGTGGCTCTCTTCTATGCCAGCTGGATCGGCAAGAAGATCTACCAGATTCCCAACGAGGACGGCACCTTCGAGCGCAAGGCGTTCAAGAAGGAATATCTGAAGACCATGGATCAGCTGGATGAGATCATGGGCAGCAAGGAGCTGCCGGGTCTCGGCGCTTCTCTGGCACCGATTCTGGTTCCCCTGGTTCTGATCCTCACAAAGACCGTATCGGATTTCGTGGGCATCAATCAGGAAAGCTTCCTCTACAGCATCATCACTCTGGTGGGTTCTCCCATCGTGGCGCTGGCCATCGGCACCACACTGGCTGTTTACGGCCTGGGCGGCAAGCTTTCCAAGGACGAGATCATGTCCATCATGAATGAAAGCATCAAGGATACCGGCATGATCATGCTGATCACCGGTGCCGGCGGATCTCTCGGCAACATCATCAAGGTCAGCGGTATCGGCGACGTTCTGGGTGCTACCGTAGTGGCATGGCCCATCCCGGCTATCCTGATCCCGGTCATCATCGGCGCTCTGATGCGTCTGGCACTCGGCTCTGCAACCGTAGCCATCACAACAGCAGCTTCTCTGACCGCTCCGCTGATCTCCACCCTCGGCCTCAACCCGATCCTGATGGCACAGGCCTCCTGCATCGGCGCCATTGCCTTCAGCTACTTCAATGACAGCGGCTTCTGGGTATTCAACGGTATGTTCGGTCTGACCGATATCAAGGACCAGCTCAAGTGCAAGACCGCCGTGTCCTTCATCATGACCGGCGTCGGCATCGTCGAGCTGCTGATCCTGAATGCAGTTTGGAAGTAAGCCATAACATAAAAGCTGATAAAGTATTATGCATCTATAATAAGGAAGAGCGGGAACGATCTGTTCCCGCTCTTCCTATTTTTCGCAAGCCATTCCGTGCACGGCCCGATTGATAACACAAAAAGAGGAGCGACATCAGCCACTCCCCTTTCATCATGCGTGCTCCTGGGCGGATTCGAACCGCCACTACTGGCGTCGGAGGCCAGGGCTCTATCCATTAAGCTACAAGAACAACATGATGAATTATACCCTATGGCGCGCCGAATTGCAAGCACTTTCTTTTTATTTACGAAACTTACTTTACCATCAGCTGACGGAACATGTCGATCACCTGCTCCTTGGTGGCCTCTCTCGGGTTGCCCGGATAGCAGGCATCGTTCAGCGCATCGGTAGCCAGCTGATCCAGCTCCTCTTCCTTGATCTTGTCCAGTGTCTCCGGAATGCCGACATCCTTGGACAGCTTCTTCACGGCATCGATGGCAGCCTGGCGATACTCCTCCTGGCTCATCTCATCTACGCCCTGAACGCCCATGGCTCTGGCTACCTCACGCAGTCTCTCGCCGGTATACTCCTTGTTGAACTCCATGGAGATCGGCAGGAACATCGCGCAGGCAACGCCGTGCGGTGTGTCATAGTGTGCGGAAAGGGTATGTGCCATAGCGTGGTCGATACCAAGACCTACATTGGAGAAGCCCATGCCGGCAATGTACTGGCCGAGCGCCATGCCCTCGCGGCCCTCCGGCTCGTTGTTCACAGCTGCCCGCAGGTTCTGGGAAATCAGCTTGATGGCCTCATAGTGGAACATATCGCTGAGCTCCCAGGCTGCCTTTGTGGTATAGCCCTCAATGGCGTGGGTCAGCGCATCCATACCGGTGGCTGCAGTCAGGCCCTTCGGCATGGAGGACATCATATCGGGATCGATCACGGCATAGGCCGGAATGTCATGCTCATCCACACAGACGAACTTTCTCACCTTCTCCGGGTCAGTGATGACGTAGTTGATGGTTACCTCAGCAGCGGTACCGGCTGTGGTAGGAACGGCAATGGTCTTCACCGCATGATTCTTGGTGGGTGCTACGCCCTCCAGGGAACGCACATCCGCGAACTCCGGGTTGGTGATGATGATGCCGATGGCCTTTGCGGTATCCATGGAAGAGCCGCCGCCGATGGTGATGATGGAGTCAGCGCCGGCCTCCTGGAATGCCTTCACACCATGCTGTACATTCTCAATGGTGGGGTTCGGCTTGATATCGGAATACAGGGTATAGGCAATGCCTGCCTCGTCCAGAAGGGAGGTTACCTTGCCGGTCACACCGAACTTCACCAGATCCGGATCGGAGCATACGAAGACCTTCTTGAAGCCCTCTCTCTGAGCAATGCCGGGAATCTCTGAAATGGCGCCCTTTCCGTGATAAGAAACCGTGTTTAAGACAATTCTGTTTGCCATGCTGCTACTCTCCTTTGTGTGTGTTTATCCGCAGCCGGTGCTTTGGAAATTTTTTCCGCTCCGACTGAATGTATGATTTGTTAAATCATAAACAATATAACACTTCCACAAGAGTGGCGCAAGGAATTTGTGAAAATACTTACATTTTTCACAATTGCTTCTGCTGCAGCTCTCTTATGGTTCTTTTCAGCGCCTTCATGTCCACAGGCTTCGAAGCATGCGCATTCATCCCCGCTGCAAGGGAGGTCTGAATGTCCTCCGAAAAAGCATTGGCCGTCATGGCAATGATCGGGATCTGCTTGGCTAGCGAATGGCTGCTCTGCCGGATCGCCCGGCTGGCCTCGTAGCCGTTCATGACCGGCATCTGCACATCCATCAATATCATGTCATAGTCTCCCAGCTTCGACTGTACAAAGGCATTCAGGATCTGCTGCCCGTTTTCATAGACAGTGCATTCCGCGCCCTCCATCTTCAGGAGCTCCGTCAGGATCTCCGCGTTTAAAGCATTATCCTCCGCACAGAGGAAGCGCATATTCTTCAGCAGCGCTGCATCCTCTGTCTCCTCTCCCTGCTGCAGCGGTGCCGCCTCCTTCTGCTGTATCGTCTTCATGTCGAGGCGCACCGTAAAACGGCTACCCTTTCCCTTGACGCTGTCCACATCAATGATTCCGCCCATGAGCTCAACCAGATTCCGGGTAATGGCCATGCCCAGACCTGTTCCCTGTATTTTGTTGGTCAGCGAGCTTTCCTCCCGGGTGAAGTCCTCAAAGATCTTCTTCCGGAAATCCGCGTCCATGCCCATGCCGTTGTCCTGTACCGTAAAGCAGTATCTGGCATAGGAGACAGACGGCGAAGGACTTTCCTCTATGCGGAACAGAATGTGCCCTCCGTCAGCGGTGTATTTCACAGCATTGGACAGGAGGTTGCTGAAGATCTGCGTGAGGCGCACCTGATCTCCCTCGAGCCATTCGTGCCGGATATTTTCTGTCACAATCTCAAATTTCTGCTGCCTGGCCTCTGCCTGCGGCCGGAAGAGATCATCGATTTCCTGAAGCAGCGCCGAAAGCGAAAAGTCCGCATAGTTCAGCGTTGTTTTTCCGGCCTCGATCTTATTCATATCCAGAACATCATTGATGATTCCGAGGAGGCTCTGGGATGAGACCTTGATCTTCTGGATATGCTCCCGGACCTTTTCCTCGTCGCCTGCGTCATGCTCGATCAATGTGGTCATGCCGATAATGGCATTCATTGGTGTACGTATATCGTGGGACATATTGGAAAGGAAGTCTGTCTTGGCCTGATTGGCCGCCTCCGCCGCCTGCAGCGCTTCCGATGTCACAGTCTGGGCCTCCTGCAGCTCCCGATTCACACGCTCCAGCTGCTTCATGTTTTCCTGCTGCCGCTCACGGCTTTGCCTTTCATACTCTGCCTTCTGATCCGCAATGCTCATCCTATTGCCTGCGAAAAAAAGGCCTGCGATAAGCACAATGATGATTCCGCCTACGAATCCGGCTGCTGTCAGCACCGTCTTCTGATATACCAGCAGAGAATTGTCCACAATTCGTTTCGGCACAATGCAGACCAGCTCAGCGTTGTTTCCGGTGATCGGGCAATATCCCAGATAATAGGCTCTTTCTCTGCACAGAAGCTCTACGCCTTGCTTTCCATCCCGAAAGGCCTGCTGCAGTATTTCCGCTTCCTCTTCCGTAACGGCATTATCCTTTTTCAGATGCTTCAGCAGGGCAAAATTCTGAAACAAGCGCTCATCCTTCTGGTTGGTATAGATCACATTTCCATCGCTGCCTAGCAGAAAGAGATAGGCCTCTCCGCCATATACATTGAGCTTTAAAGCAGAATCCATCCTTTCACGGTCCAGAAGCACGCCGACCGCCGTGTAATCCTCTCCGTTAATCTGATATGCTTTGCAGGGCATGGCCAGCAGAAAGCCATCCTTTGTGATCGCTCCGTCACGATAGGATATCAGCTGCGCGATATTGCGTTGTTCCTTCAGCTCTGTCAGCAGCGATGCGGAAATATCCAGCTTGCTCTTCCTTTTGTCAATCTCCAGCGCTGTTCCGTTTTCCCTAAGGAAGAAGATCTGCGCGTTCATTTCTTCCTCCAGCTTATGCAGGATCGCACAGAAGCTCTCATCCTCCAAGATATCTCCCTGGGTCTGGGAAATGCGCATATCGATCATCCGAAGACGACTGTAATAGTTTTCTGCCTGCAGCTCATAGGTCTGCTGCGCCTGCTCCACCACGGCCAGCATATTGATTTTGCCGTTCTCCTCAATCGAACGGTTCATCCTATTGAAAAGCACAGCAGCCATTCCGACAGCGCCCAGGATCAGAAGGACCAGAAAAACCACGGTACATATATG
>CAVELT010000085.1:0-7678 GCA_963616545.1 Dysosmobacter segnis
CCGGAGATCAAGCGGACGCTTTCCTTTACATCCGCGTCGACAGTGAAAAACAAGAGGATGCAGAAAAAATAAGCGAAAAGAGTGTCTCTTTTGTGTCTCATAGGGGGATATACTTTCGTCATCAAAGAAAAAAAAGTCGGTGCACAGCACCGAGGGAAGGAGTACCCTATGTTAAAGAACAGAGAAAACAGCCGGCCGGCGACTGCCGTAAAGATGGACTACCGGGAGCTGAATGCCAAGTTCAATCCCGATTCACCGGAGACCTCTATGGCCAGATCCTCCGTTTCTGCGCTGCATAAGCAGTTCTCGCAGGAGAAGGAGCGGGTACTGGAGAACCCTCAGCATAAGCTGAAGCCCATGGGGCCGCGGGTCATGTAAGCTCTGAAAAAAACTTATCATTTCATCTTGCAAAATCAGCATGAATTCATGTAAAGTAACATGAATTCATGCAATAGAAGGAGAAAAAATTATGAAGAAAATCGTTTATGCAGCTGCTTTCGGCATGACCCTGGCGCTGGCAGCCTGCGGCAGCAAGACAGAGAGCACCACAGAGGCCGCCAGCACCGCGGCAGCCACGGAGGCGGCAGAGGACAGCGCCTATCTCAATGTGACAGCGCAGGAGATCCGGGATGCCAATAAGCTGGAGAAGATCCTGGCAAAGTACGATTCCGTCAAGGTCACCATTGAAATGCAGGACGGCAATTACGGCGACCTCGGCACCAATGAGTACCTCTACTATACCAATGCGGCCGGTGATTTCCAGATGCGGGCAAAGATCGGCGACAGTGCCTATACGGCAGTTGCCGGCACCGACAGCTCGGCCACGGCAGAGTTTTACGGCGGCGCCGATGCAGAGGAAAGCTACAGCATGTGCCTGATGCCCAGCAAGTATATCGAGAAGGAAGTGAGCCTTTTCTACGATATTCTGGACGAGGCCGACAATACGAAGCCCAACTGCTTTGAGGATGATGCCCTGGTGGTGACCACAAAGGACGAGGATGCAGACGGCAATGACGGCTACACAGAGTACAGCTACTATGTGAATCCGGATACGCTGGAGCTCTATGCCCTGCGGATCGATATGTACAGCAAGCAGGACGAGAAGGACGCGGAGCCGACCCTCTTCGGTACCCAGCTCTACAGCTATGAGTACAATGCAGATGTGGATTCTGCGGACATTCCGAACGGTGCGGACAGCATTCTGACAGAGACAGATCCCTGTGCGCTGACGGCTGTCTTTGATCCGGGCAAGGACACAGAGGAGAGCCAGTACTTTGAGATCAAGAAGGGAACCGGCGTCATCAGCTACGGTGCTTATGTCATCTATGAGGATGAGGCCTGCACCAAGGAGCTGGATACAGTGGATACCACAGGGGATGCGGTGACCGTTTATCTTGCCGAGCAGGCAGAGAACTGAGGCCCGTACGTTCCGATTGCTCCGAGGGAGATTCTATGCTAAACTAGCGGGAGATTATTGTACAGCTTGGAGGAAAATATGAGCAAAACACGTAGAGTCATGCTGAAGCTGTCCGGCGAGGCGCTGGCAGGAGAAAAGCATTTCGGCTTTGATGATGATACGATCCGTACAGTGGCCCGTGAAGTGAAGTCTGCCGTGGATGAGGGCGTGCAGATCGCCGTCGTGATCGGCGGCGGCAATTTCTGGAGAGGCCGCCAGTCCGAGAATGTGGACCGCTACAAGGCAGATCAGGTGGGCATCCTGGCCACTCTGATGAACTGCATTTACGTATCGGAGATTTTCCGGACCGAGGGAATGAAGACGAAGGTAATGTCTTCTATTCAGGTCGGCGATATGGCCGAGCTGTTCTCGAAGGACCGGGCATTGAAGGCCATGAGCAAGGGTGCCGTGGTTTTCTGTGCCGGCGGTACGGGACATCCCTACTTCTCAACGGATACCGGCGTGGTGCTGCGGGCCGTAGAGCTGGAGTGCGAGGAAATCCTTCTGGCCAAGGCCATTGACGGCGTGTACGATTCCGATCCGAAGAAGAATCCGAATGCCCGGAAATTTGAGAAGATCTCCATCGAAGAGGTGGTGGACAAGCGTCTCGGCGTCATCGACCTGCCGGCTTCCGTGCTCTGCATGGAGAACCATATGCCGCTGGCCATCTTCTCCCTGAATGAGAAGCATGGTATTTCCAATGCGCTGAAGGGCAAGATCAACGGCACACGCGTGACGGCATGATCTGAAAAGAAAAAAGTTTTATCCGACAGACTCAGGGCAGCAGGGCTGCGCTGGGTCTTAGGAGGTTTTAGGAGGAAAGAACAATGGATGACCAGTTTACGATTTACATTGAAAAGATGCACAAGACCCATGACAATCTGATGTCCGAGCTTGGCACCATCCGCGCAGGCCGTGCCAATCCGCATGTGCTGGACCGCATCATGGTGGACTATTACGGTGCACCGACACCCCTGCAGCAGGTAGGCAACATTTCCGTACCGGAGGCCAGAATCATCCAGATCCAGCCCTGGGAGCGGAGCATGATCAAGGAAATCGAGAAGGCCATCAATATGTCGGATCTGGGCATCAATCCCACAAACGACGGTCAGGTAGTACGTCTGGTATTCCCGGAGCTGACCGAGGAGAGACGTAAGGAGCTGACCAAGGACGTAAAGAAAAAGGGCGAGGCTGCCAAGGTAGCGATCCGGAACATCCGCCGCGATGCCATGGATCTGGCCAAGAAGCTGGAGAAGAATTCCGAGATCACCGAGGATGACCTCACCAGACAGACCAAGGACATCCAGGATCTGACCGATCACATGATCGAGAAGATCGATAAGTCTGTAGAGGCAAAGAACAAGGAACTCATGACGGTATGATGGATGTCATTGACAACGAGGGACGGCAGATTCCGAAGCACATCGCCATTATCCTGGACGGCAACGGGCGTTGGGCAGAGCACAGAGGTCTGCCCCGGGCTCTGGGACATAAGCAGGGCTGTGAGACACTGGAGCAGATTGTGGCAGATGCTGCCAGACTCGGCGTACAGTACCTGACGGTCTACGGTTTTTCTACGGAGAACTGGAAGCGCTCTGAAGAAGAGGTTGGGGCCTTGATGAAGCTGTTCCGCTTCTATATGGTGAAGCTCATCAAGGTGGCCAACGAGCACAATGTGCGGGCCCGCATGATCGGTGAGCGCAGCCGCTTTGCACCGGATATCCGGGAGGGCATTGACCGGCTGGAAAAGGAGACCGCGGGCAACACCGGCATGACCTTCGTTTTTGCCGTGAATTACGGCTCCCGGGATGAGATCGTCCGGGCGGTCCGTCGGCTGACGCTGGAGGCTGTCCGCCAGGGAAAGACAGAGAAGGAGATCGAAGCGCTGACAGAGGCGGACTTTGCTTCTTATCTGGACACGGCGGGGATGCCGGATCCGGATCTGGTGATCCGCACCTCCGGAGAGTTCCGCCTTTCCAATTATCTTCTGTGGCAGTGTGCCTATGCGGAGTATTACATTACCCCGGTGCTCTGGCCGGATTTCAACAAGGCAGAGCTTCTGAAGGCCATTGACAGCTTCAATCAGAGAGAGCGGCGCTTCGGCGGACGCATCAAGAAATAGGTTACAGAAATGCCGGTTCAGGCCAGTATGGGCTGAAATCGGCTTTTCGCGTTGAGTAAGGGTATTTTATGACAGCAAGTGATAACGAGAGTCTGAAAAAAAATCAAAATGAGAAAAAGCTGGGATCCTTTCTGAAGCGGCTCATCAGCGGCATCATTCTGGTGATCATTGCCATTGTGGTGGTGCCCATGGGCGGGCTTCCTCTGTTCCTGGTGACCTTAGGCATTTCCCTGGCGGCCATGTTCGAGCTCTATCGGGTCTTCGGCATTGAGCGAAGGTCCCTGGGCTATGTCGGCTACTGTGCGG
The DNA here is from genome assembly GCA_963616545.1 of Dysosmobacter segnis. Taxonomy (GTDB): domain Bacteria; phylum Bacillota; class Clostridia; order Lachnospirales; family Lachnospiraceae; genus Oribacterium. The sequence continues at coordinate 3,885 of CAVELT010000085.1, forward strand.
CCATTGTCTATTACCTCATTGTCTGGTTTCAGGCGGAGGAGTTCCTGACGCTGATGGTGCTGCTTTCCCTGATGGCGCTGATGGCCTTCTATGTGATCACCTATCCGGCCTACAAGATCTCTGTCATCGCCAAGGCCTTCATGACAGTGGTTTACGGCGGTGTCATGATGAGCTATCTCTATCAGACCCGGAGCATGCCGGACGGAAAGTTCCTGGTATGGCTCATTTTCATCTCCAGCTGGGGCTCGGACACCTGTGCCTACTGTACCGGCATGTTGATCGGAAAGCACAAGATGACGCCGATTCTGAGCCCGAAGAAAACCATAGAGGGTGCTGTCGGCGGTGTGCTGGGTGCTGCACTGCTGGGCTTTGTCTATGCCTTCCTGTTCCGGCGGCATTTCTACAATGTGGTGAATCCGCCGGTGACCTCGGCCATTGCCTGCGGCATCGCGGCGCTGATCTCCATGATCGGCGATCTGACGGCCTCCGGCATCAAGCGGGATTACGGGGTGAAGGATTACGGCAATCTGATCCCGGGACACGGCGGGGTGATGGATCGCTTTGATTCGGTGGTCTTCACGGCGCCGGCCATCTGCTTTGCGCTGACCTTTCTGAATTGAGCATTAGGAGAAGGACAAGATGAGAAAAATTGTGATTCTGGGCAGTACCGGCTCCATCGGTACACAGGCCCTGGATGTGCTGCAGGGAGATCCGGAGATCCGGGTGACAGGTCTCGCGGCTTACGGTTCTGTGGAGAAGCTGCGGGAGCAGGTACTGGCCTGGCAGCCGGAAAAGGTATGCATCTATGATGAAGTGAAGGCGGAGATCTTCCGCGGCTACGGACTTCCGGTGGAGGTTGTGTCCGGCATGGACGGCCTCATCGAGCTGGCGGAGATGGACAGCTGCGAGGAGGTCATTGTCTCTGTGGTTGGCATGATCGGCATTCAGCCCACCATTGCGGCACTGAAGGCCCATAAAAAAGTTATGCTGGCGAATAAAGAAACGCTTGTTTGCGCTGGCCATATCATCATGCCCCTGGCAGAACAGTGCGGCATCGAGATCAAGCCCATTGATTCGGAGCATTCCGCCATCTGGCAGTCGCTTACGGGAGAGCCCCATGACAAGCTGGAGAAAATTCTTCTGACGGCCTCCGGCGGGCCCTTCCGGGGAAAGAAACGGGAGGAGCTGAAGGGCAAGACCAAGGAGGATGCCCTGAAGCATCCGAACTGGTCCATGGGCCGGAAGATCACCATTGATTCCGCTACCATGGTGAACAAGGGGCTGGAGGTGCTGGAGGCCCGCTGGCTCTTTGATGTGCCGGTGGACAAGATTCAGGTTCTGGTGCAGCCCCAGAGCATCGTGCATTCTGCGGTGCAGTATGCGGACGGCTCCGTGAAGGCCCAGCTGGGCGTGCCGGATATGCGGATTCCCATAGAGTATGCCTTGTATGCACCGAACCGCCGGGCACTGCCGGAGGATGAGCGGCTGGATCTTGCGAAGCTGGGAAGTCTCACCTTTGAAAATCCGGATATGGAGACCTTCAAGGGCCTGGCGCTCGGCTATCGCGCCGGACGGGACGGCGGCTCCATGCCTACGGTGTTCAATGCGGCAAACGAGGAGGCCGTGGCCCTGTTCCTGGAGGACCGCATCGATTTTCTCGAGATTGCGGATGTGATCGAGGAGGCCATGGATGCGCACGCCGAAGACATTATCCCGAATCCTTCCCTGGAGGAGATCCTGGAAACAGAGCAGTGGGCAAGAAATTACGTGCGGAAGCATTCGCGCTTTCTGCAGTAATCACAGTTCTTTCACGTTTCTGTGTTAAAACGCTCGCAGAAAGGTGAAGGAGAGGATGTACATGAGCATAATTGTTGCAATTCTGGCCCTCGGTTTCCTGATTTTTTTCCATGAGCTGGGGCACTTTCTGGCAGCCAAGCTCTGCGGTGTGGGGGTGCTGGAGTTTTCCATCGGCATGGGTCCCCGGATTCTGAGCCGTGTATACAAAAATACCCGCTACAGCCTGAAGCTGCTGCCGCTCGGCGGCTCCTGTGCCATGCTCGGAGAGGACAGTGCGGGCAGCGGAGACTTCCTGACGGCGGAGGGAGAAAGAGAAGATACTGCCTTTGTGCCGCTGCCGGGAGAGCATATTCTGGCGAAGGAGGCGGATCCCTGGGTGGACTTTGACGGGGTGCGCTTCCGGGAATCGGAGATCCCAAAGCGGAGCTTTCAGAACAAGCCGAACGGACAGCGCTTTTTCATCTGTATCGCCGGGGTGCTGAACAACTTTATTCTCGCCTTTTTCCTGGCAATGCTGGTGGTCTTCTTCTGCGGCTTTGACAAGCCGATCGTGCTGAGCGCGGCGGACAACAGTCCGGCGGCTGCGGCGGATTTTCAGCAGGGGGATATCCTGAAAAGCATCTCCTTTGACGAAAAGGCAAAGCGCAGTCTGTACTCCTACCGGGAGCTCTATATCTGGCTCTATCTGCACAGCGGCGATTTTCAGGAGGACACAGAAATCACGGTAAGGCTGCAGCGGGACGGTGAAAGCATCACGGAGACCTTCCGCCCGTATTATGATGCGAAAAATCAGAAGTACCGGCTGGGTCTCAATATGTTCGGCGGCAGGGTGACGGCAGAGGATCCGGCGGAGCTCATTGGGGATGCGGCGGCAGAGCTTCGCTACAATGTGCTGGTGGTGCTGGACAGCATTCACCTGATCGCGAAGGGACGGGTCAGCCGGAACGAGGTTATGGGACCGGTGGGCACTGTTTCGGTCATGAGCTCTGCGGTGCAGGAGAGCACGCAGTACGGCCTGTTCAATGCCTTTCTCGTGCTGCTGGAGCTCAGCATCATGCTGTCGGCCAACCTCGGCGTGATGAACCTGCTGCCGATTCCGGCCCTCGACGGCGGACGGCTTCTGGTGATCGTGCTGGAGTCGCTGCTCAGGCGGCGCCTCAGTCCGAAGATCGAGGAAAGGATCAATACCGCAGGCATGCTTTTCCTGCTGGCCCTGATGGCGCTGATCCTGGGAAATGATCTTTTTAACCTGTTCAGCGGCGCCTACCGGCAGTGAGATATGTATTTATGGAGAATAAAATGCTGGCAAGAGAAAAAACAAAGGTAGTAAGAATCGGAAATGTGGCCATCGGCGGAGAGAATCCCATTGCCATTCAATCCATGTGCAATACGAAAACCACGGATGTGGCGGCCTCTGTGGCACAGATTCACCGGCTGGAAAAGGCCGGCTGTCAGATCATCCGGCTGACGGTGCCCACAAAGGAGGCCGCCGCTGCCTTCGGTCAGATCAAAAAAGAGGTAAGCATCCCTATGGTGGCGGACATTCACTTCGACTATCATATGGCCATTGCCGCCATGGAGAACGGGGCGGACAAGATCCGCATCAATCCCGGCAACATCGGCTCCAACGAGAAGATCCGGGCCGTGGTGGACTGCGCCCGGGAGAGAAACATTCCCATCCGCGTGGGCGTGAATTCCGGTTCTCTGGAGAAGGAGCTGATCGCCAAGTACGGCGGCCATGTGACGGCAGAGGGCATCGTGGAGTCTGCCCTTCAGAAGATACAGCTCATTGAGGACATGGGCTATGACAATCTGGTGATCTCCATTAAATCCTCCGATGTCATGATGTGCGCGAAGGCGCATACGCTTATTGCCGAGAAGACGGATCACCCTCTTCATGTGGGCATCACGGAGGCAGGCACTGTCTGGTCCGGCAACATTAAATCTGCCATCGGTCTCGGCATGATCCTGTCCCAGGGCATCGGCAACACCATCCG
>CAVELT010000086.1:0-5146 GCA_963616545.1 Dysosmobacter segnis
CAGGGATAACAAGGCCGATAGCCTTTGCAGCGCCGGTGCTGTTCGGAACGATGTTTACAGCAGCTGCACGGGATCTTCTCAGATCACCCTTTCTCTGCGGTCCGTCCAGAGTCATCTGATCGCCTGTGTAAGCGTGGATGGTGCACATGATGCCGGACTTGATCGGAGCCAGATCATTCAGAGCCTTTGCCATCGGAGCCAGGCAGTTGGTTGTGCAGGATGCAGCGGAGATGATCTTGTCCTCAGCTGTCAGACCCTGGTGGTTAACATTGTAAACGATTGTCGGAAGGTCATTTCCTGCAGGAGCGGAGATGATAACGTGCTTAGCACCTGCATCGATATGAGCCTGAGCCTTTGCCTTGGATGTATAGAAGCCTGTGCACTCCAGAACAACGTCTACACCAAGCTCACCCCAAGGAAGCTCTGCAGCGTTAGCCTTTGCATAGATGGTGATCTTCTTGCCGTCAACAGAGATGTAATCCTCACCGGCCTCAACCTTGTCGCAAAGAGCATATCTGCCCTGTGTTGAATCGTACTTCAGAAGGTGTGCAAGCATCTTCGGAGATGTCAGGTCGTTGATTGCAACGATCTCGAATCCCTCAGCGCCAAACATCTGTCTGAAAGCCAGACGACCGATACGGCCGAAACCATTGATTGCTACTTTTACTGCCATAGTAAAATTCCTCCTACATAGATGAAATTGAAAATTTCATTTCCTTCGAACAGTTACATTCTATTCCAAGGATTGTGTTTTTGCAAGTGCAAAAGCGGATTTTTGTTAAAAATTTCACTAGTTCTTTGCTTTTATTTTACTACACCATGCTCTGAACATAGCCGGCCACGTTGTCTGCATGGTCGGAAATGCGCTCGAGATCCGAAACCACATCCAGGAAGATAACGCCGGCAGAGGTATTGCAGTCGCCGCGGGAGAGACGCTGCAGATGATGCTCACGGATCTCCTCTTCCAGATCATCCACCTCATCCTCACAGTGCGCACACTTCATGGCCATAGTGAGATCCTCGTTCCGATAGGCCGCCATAGCCGCATCATAGCTCTCGTAGACCTTGGCGGAAATTTCGTTGAGATCCGTCACGCCGATCTCCGAGAAGGAGATCTGATGCTCTCTGGCGTACTTCGCCTGCTCCGCGATGTTGTCGGCATGATCACCGGCACGCTCAATGTCCGTGATGGCATTCAGCATATTGGTGACCTCCAGCTTCTGGGTCTCATTCAGGGACAGGTTGTCGATGCGGATGAGATAGTCCGTCAGCAGCTTCTGCATGTTGTTGATGACCTTCTCCCGGTCAAATACCTGCTGGATGCTCTCCATTCCTTCATTATTGATGAGAATATTGACAGCGGCACGGATATTGACGGAGACAATGTCGCCCATGCTGCAGACCTCGGTCTTGGCCGCCTGAATGGCCATGGCGGGCGCCTCCAGGATACGCTTGTCCAGATGCTGAATCAGGGCGCGCTCCACGTCGGTATAGCCCTTTTCCTCTTCCTTCCGGGCGTCCTTCGGGTTCTCCTTCACGAACTTGCCGGACAGCTTCACCAGCAGCTCACCGAAGGGGAAGAGCACAATGGTACAGGTCACATTGAATACAGTATGGAAAATGGAAATCTCCACGGCAGAAAGGCTGCCCTGGAAGAAGCCCTCCATAAAGAAGGACAGCACGAAGATGATGGTGCCGAAGAGAATGGCGCCGGTGACATTAAACAAAAGATGAATCACTGCCGCACGCTTTGCGGTACGGGAGGTGCCTGTGGCAGAGAGCATGGCCGTCACGCAGGTACCGATGTTCTGACCCAGGGTGATGTAGAAGCCGGCAGCTCTGGGAACCGTGCCGGAAAGGGCCAGGGTCTGGAGAATGGAAACCGACGCAGCCGAGGACTGGATAATGCCGGTGACCACAGCACCTGCGAGAATGCCCAGAATCGGGTTGCCGCCCATGACCTGAAAGGCCTTGGCGAAGAAAGGAGACGAGGCATAGGGGGCCATGGCATCGGACATAAAGCTGAGGCCGATGAAAATGAGGCCCACGCCGACACAGAAGGCGCCCACAAGATCATCTGCGCCCTTTTTTCCGAAGAGAACCCGGAAGGCCCCGATGCCGACCAGCAGCGGTGCAAAGAATTCCGGCTTGAAGATGGACATGGCGTCGCCGCTGACCTGGGTCAGAGAAACCATCCATGCGGTAATGGTGGTACCGATGTTGGCACCCATGATGATGCCGACAACCTGCGACAGATTCAGCACGCCGGCATTTACGAAGCCGACGACCATGACTGTGGTCGCGGAGGAGGACTGCACCAGTGCGGTGATCGCCGCACCCAGAAGAACGGCCATCAGCTTATTGCCGGTTACCAGTCCCAGAAACTTGGACATGCGTGAGCTGGCTGCCTTCTGCATGCCGTCGCTCATCACTGTCATACCATAGAGGAACATTCCGAGTCCGCCCACAAGGCTGAAGAGACTGGAAAGCAGTGTGATCGTCATATTTTCTCCTTTGAAAACCCAACGTCTGTGTTGTCTTGCCTGTCCGAAAAGGGCCGCAATCAATCGAAGTATAGCAAATCGTAAATTTCATGTAAACCGAAACCGGAACCTCCTGCGCAGCTTTGTAAACTTGACGTAAAAAAACAGCAGGCCGAGGCCTGCTGTTTGTAGAAATCCACCGGGCTCAGCGGAAGCAAAGCCCTTCTCATCATTCAAATGTTTATACGGTCTTTCCGATATCCTTATTTGTCGGCATCTGCATATCCGTAATAAATGTCCACGCCGTCTGCCAGTCCCTCCGCCATTCTGCTGAGCGCCGCCGTGCTGTGCTCCGTGGTCTTGTCGCCGAGCTCAATGTCCACGGAAGGAATGGTGGAGTAAGCGGTCTGGGTCAGATCCATGTCCATGGAGCCGGAGGAGAAAATCTTTATGTCGTTCTCCTTCAGTCCGCTGATGAGGCTTTCACCCAGCTTCTCATGCTTTGCCCAGTAGGAGGCCACCGGCTCCATGGAACGCAGTCCCTTGGGCGTGGACATGAAGAAGGCGCCCTTGTCCTTTTCTGTGGAATCAAAGTGCAGTGCGATATGGCAGTCTGCCTTGTTGTTGGAAATGACGGTGCGGGCCACATTGTCCAGCTGCACATCATTTTCCGAACGGATCATCAGCACATCATAGCCCCGGTTCAGAAGCTCCTTGCCCAGAAGATGTGCCAGCTCCAGCGTCACCTTCGCCTCTGCCGTGCCGTCCGCAAAGGTCATGCCGGAGGATACCGCCACTGCGGAGATCGCACCGGCCTTGGTGGTGCCGCTTGTGAGCTTCGGGCTGCCGTCGGGATGACAGAGCGTCTTCACACTCTCGCCGCCCTTCGTGCCGTGACCGGCATTCACCGACACGGTGATGCCCTTCGGATTCTTCACATCCGTGGTATACAGCAGTGCCTTGCCCGTATTGATCTTTGAATTGGCGGCATACTTCCAGTCCAGATTCAGCCCGATCTCCGTGGCGGCAAAGACATTGACACTCATCATCACCGTCATCAGAAGTACTGCCAGCACACCCTTCAGCTTTCTCATAACCCTCACCTTTTCTATCCCATGGCAGAACACGGCCTGCCCTCTTTCCAATCGATTCGAAAGAAGAATAACGCAGTTTAATGGGGCATGCAATTGCCAATCCATTACATGCCCCTTAAGGTTTTCTTACAGCCTCAATGCACCAGGGCAGAGATGCCGAACCATATAAGAACGATCACGCCCAGGACGATCCGGTAATAGCCGAAGATCGCGAAGGAGTTCCGTCGAATGTAGCGCATCAGGAAGTTGATGCAGTAAAGGCTGACCGCAAAGGCCACCGCCATGCCCAGCAGCAGCAGTCCCCACTGGGAGCCGGTAAAGCCCAGGCCGTGCTTCAGAAGCTTCAGAAGGCTGGCGCCGCACATCACCGGTACGCTGAGGAAGAAGGAGAACTCCGCCGCCGGCGTTCTGGATACGCCCAGCAGCATGGCACCGAGAATCGTCGCACCGGAGCGGGAGGTTCCCGGAATCAGTGCGAGGCACTGGAAAAGACCGATATAAAGCGCGGTACGAAGATCCAGCTGCTCCAGCTTCTCTACCCGGAATTCTGCCTCTGCATTCCGCCGCTCGATCCATATGAAGAGGACGCCGTAGATGATCAGCGTCAGAGCCACCACCACACCGTTGTAGAGATAGGTGTTCAGAAGATCGTCAAAGAGAATGCCGATCACGGCTGCCGGCAGGCAGGCGGCAATGATCTTGATCCAGAGGTCCATTCTGGAGGGCAGGATGCCCACTCTGCCGGTCCGCCGGGACCGGGCAAAGGGCCACAGCTCATGGAAGAAGCGCACCGCCACTGCACCGATGGCGCCCAGCTGAATCACCACCTCAAAAACCTCATAGTAGTCGGCGGGCTGCTTCAGCTGTATGATCTCATTCACCAGGATCATATGTCCGGTGGAGGAAATCGGCAGCCACTCGGTGAAGCCCTCCACCATGCCGAGGACGATCACCTTCAGGATTTCGATAAAACTCATAATACCTCCCTTTATATATCTTCAATCTGCCAGTCGATGGGTGCGATGCCGTTCTTCTCCAGGAAACGGTTGGTCTGAGAAAAGGGCTTCGAACCAAAAAAGCCCCGATACGCACTCAGTGGACTGGGATGGGGCGCCTTCAGGATAAGATGCTTCGGATTCGTCAGCATTTCCGCCTTCATCTGGGCAGGACGCCCCCACAAAATGAAGACGATCGGTCTGTCCTGGGCGTTCAGAGCCCGGATGGCCGCGTCCGTAAACTGCTCCCAGCCGATGCCCCGATGAGAATTGGCCGCATGAGCCCGCACCGTCAGTACCGTGTTCAGCAGCAGCACGCCCTGCTCCGCCCACTTCCTGAGATAGCCGTTGTTGGGAATGCGGCAGCCCAGATCATCCTGCAGCTCCTTATAGATGTTCTGCAGCGAGGGCGGGATGTCCACCCCCGGCTTCACGGAGAAGCTGAGGCCGTGGGCCTGTCCCGGCTCGTGATAGGGATCCTGCCCGAGGATCACCACCTTCACCTGGTCAAGATCCGTGAGATCGAAGGCATTGAAGATGTCCTCTGCCGCCGGGAAGATCTGCCGTGTCTCAT
>CAVELT010000087.1:0-9664 GCA_963616545.1 Dysosmobacter segnis
TGCGATATCATTAATTGCAAGTATGTCAATAGGAAATCAAAATCCGATCTGCTTGTGGCAGGTCGGATTTTTTGCTGTTAACCCACGGGCAATACCGGCGGGTTCTGTGATATCAACGAAAAAGGAGTCAATTTCATGGAGAAGCAAAAGCTGCAGGAGAATTATGATGTGATCATCATCGGTGCGGGGCCCAGCGGTGCCTTCTGTGCCTATACATTGAAGACGGAGCGCCCGGAGCTCCGGGTGCTGATGATCGAGAAGGGACGCCGCATTGAGAAACGTGTCTGCCCCAAGCGGAAGACCAAGGTCTGCGTGGGCTGCAAGCCCTGCTCCATCACCACGGGCTTTGCCGGCGCCGGCGCCTTTTCTGACGGTAAGCTGTCCCTTTCCCCGGACGTGGGCGGAAACCTGCCGGAGATCCTGGGCTATGAGAAGACCGAGGAGCTGATCCGGGAGTCCGATGAAATCTATCTTCGCTTCGGCGCAGATAAAAATGTCTACGGCGTGGATAAGGAGCGCGAGATCGAGGAGATCCGCCGGAAGTCCATCGCGGCCGGCATCAAGCTGGTGGAGTGTCCCATCCGTCATCTGGGCACGGAAGAGGGCTACAAGATCTACATGCGTATCGAGCACCATCTGGAGGAGCTGGGCGTAGACATGCTCTTCGACACCCAGGTGGAGGATATCCTCATTGATAATGGCAAGGCCACCGGCGTCCGCACCGAGGACGGACAGGTCTTCCGGGCCGGTGAGGTGGTTTCCGCAGTGGGCCGTGAGGGCTCCGAGTGGCTCGCCAACATTTGCCGCCAGCACCGTATCGAGACCCAGGTGGGTACCGTGGACATCGGTGTCCGGGTAGAGGTGCGGGATGAGATCATGAAGTTCCTGAACGAGAACCTCTACGAGGCCAAGATGATCTATCATACGAAGACCTTTGACGACAAGGTGCGTACCTTCTGTACCAACCCCTCCGGTGAGGTGGCTACCGAGTACTATGACAACGGCCTCGCAGTGGTGAACGGCCATGCCTACAAGGCCAAGGAGTACAAGACGAAGAACACCAACTTCGCGCTGCTCGTATCCAAGAACTTCACAGAGCCCTTCAACGAGCCCATTGAATACGGCAAGTACATCGCGCGGCTGTCCAACATGCTCTGCGGCGGCCGCATCATGGTGCAGACCTTCGGCGACTTCCTGCGCGGACGCCGCACCACCAACGAGCGTCTGTTCCGGAACAACATCATGCCGACCCTGAAGGATGCCGTGCCGGGAGACCTGTCCCTCGTGCTGCCGTACCGCATCATGCTGGATCTCAAGGAAATGCTGTTTGCCCTGGATGAGGTGACCCCGGGCATCGCTGCGGACGAGACCCTGCTGTACGGTGTGGAGGTGAAGTTCTACTCCAACCGCGTGGTCGTGACACCGGATTTCGAAACCTCCGTCAAGGGACTGCGTGCCATCGGTGACGGCGCCGCCATCACCAGAGGTCTGCAGCAGGCCAGCGCCAACGGTATCTCCGTGGCCCGCTCCATCCTGAAGCGGCTCGAGGCCTGAGAGAGACCTGAGAAAGAAATTTATATTGCCTTATAAAGGTTAGGCAAATTAAACCCTATAAAATTACTAGGAAATGCCTTGCGGTAAGATAGGACATAGGGTATAATCCAGAAATGCGATAAGGAAAGCTGCGGCAGCGCCCCTCTTCGGGGCGCTGTTCGGCGGTTTAGAATATATTATTAATAAAGCACGGAGGAAATTATGGCAGATTTATTGAAGGTAGAGAATCTGGCAGCAGCCGTTGAGGAGAAGGAGATCCTGCATGGCGTAGATCTGACAGTGAACAGAGGCGAGACACATGTGCTGATGGGCCCGAACGGCGCCGGAAAGTCCACACTGGGCAACGCCCTGATGGGAAACCCGCAGTACCAGATCACCGGCGGAAGGATCTTCTTTGAGGGCGAAGACATTACCGCCATGTCCACAGACAAGAGAGCGAAGCTGGGCATGTTCCTGTCCTTCCAGAATCCGCTGGAGGTGCCGGGCATTACCCTCGGCAACTTCATCCGTTCTGCACTGGAGATGCGCACCGGAAAGCACATCCGCCTCTGGGATTTCAAGAAGGAGATGAAGAAGGCTATGGAGCTCCTGAACATGGATCCCTCCTATGCAGACCGCGATTTAAATGTCGGCTTCTCCGGCGGTGAGAAGAAGAAGGCGGAGATCCTGCAGCTTCTCATGCTGAAGCCTTCTCTGGCCATTCTGGATGAGACGGATTCCGGCCTGGATGTGGATGCGGTGCGTACCGTTTCCAAGGGCATCGAGGAGTACCAGAAGTCCATGGACGGCGCGCTGCTCATCATTACCCATTCTACCCGGATCCTGGAGTCCCTGAAGGTGGACAAGACCCACGTGATCGTCAGCGGAAAGATGAAGACCGAGGGAGACGCTTCCCTGGTGGACAAGATCAATGCAGAGGGCTTCGAGGCCTTCCTGAACTGAGCATCGTAACGGAAGTAAGGAGAGAATATGGCTAAGGAAAGAGCAGAGGTAAACGACATTGATCGTTCCATGTATGATTTCCGCTACGAGGAGAAGGACACTGAGTTCTACAAGATTCAGGAGGGTCTGACACCGGAGATCGTAGAGGAGATTTCCGAGAAGAAGGGCGATCCCCAGTGGATGCGGGATTTCCGTCTTCGTTCCCTGGAAATTTATAATAAGAAAGAAATTCCCCAGTGGGGTCCGTCCATTGACGGCCTCAATATGAACAACATTGTGACCTATGTGAAGCCCAAGACCAAGATGTCTGCGGACTGGAGCGAGGTGCCCCAGGACATCAAGGAGACCTTCGACAAGCTGGGCATTCCCCAGGCGGAGCGGAAGTCTCTGGCCGGTGTCGGCGCCCAGTACGATTCCGAGCTGGTGTATCATAACCTGCAGGAATCCGTGGCGGCCCAGGGCGTGGTCTATACAGATATCGAGTCGGCGCTGCACGGCGAGTACGCGGACATGATCCGGGAGCACTTCATGCATCTCGTGCCGCCCACAGACCATAAGTTTGCGGCACTGCACGGCGCGGTATGGTCCGGCGGCTCCTTCGTTTATGTGCCGAAGGGCGTGACAGTGGAGATTCCGCTGCAGTCCTATTTCCGTCTGAACGCACCGGGTGCCGGTCAGTTCGAGCATACCCTGATCATCGTGGATGAGGGTGCGAACCTCCACTTTATCGAGGGCTGTTCTGCACCTAAGTATAATGTTGCCAACCTCCACGCAGGCTGTGTGGAGCTCTATGTCGGAAAGAACGCGAAGCTTCGCTATTCCACCATCGAGAACTGGTCCAAGAACATGTATAACCTCAATACCAAGCGGGCCAAGGTGGAGGAGGGCGGCATCATGGAATGGGTATCCGGCTCCTTCGGCTCCCATGTGTCCTACCTCTATCCCATGACCATCCTGAACGGCAAGGGCGCCCGGGCGGACTTTACCGGCGTGACCTTCGCGGGAAAGGGACAGAACCTGGATACCGGTGCCAAGATGGTGCACAATGCGGAGAACACCAGCTCAAACATCAGCACCCGCTCCATCTCGAAGGACGGCGGCATTTCCACCTACCGTTCCTCCATCACCATCAACAAGAATGCGAAGAACGCGAAGTCCTCGGTTTCCTGCCAGTCTCTGATGCTCGACGACATTTCCCGCTCGGATACCATTCCGGCCATGGATGTGCGGACGCAGCAGGCAGACGTGGGACATGAGGCGAAGATCGGACGCATCTCCGATGAGGCAGTGTTCTATCTGATGTCCCGCGGCATTTCCGAGGAGGACGCCCGGGCGCTGATCGTCAGCGGCTTTGCCGACAATGTGTCCAAGGAGCTGCCGCTGGAGTATGCGGTGGAGATGAACAATCTCATTCGTCTGGAAATGAAGGGGGCAATCGGCTGATATGGAAAAGACAAATATGAAGATCAACGCGCTGCCGTCGCCGACCTATAACTGGCTGAAGATGAATGATGCGCAGGTGCAGGCGCCGCTGGCACCGGAGGAGGGAAATCCCATGGTGACCCGGCGTCCGGAGGTGCAGGCCTCTGCCGTAAGCTATGACGAGATCGCCGACATTGCCGGCGGCATGGGCTATGATATGGACCGGCTCATGAAGGATTCCGGCATTGCCGTGCTGAAGCTCTCTGTGCCGGAGAATACAGAGCTTACAGAGGCAGTGCATCTGGATTTCTCCTTTGCAGACGGCAAGGAGCTTCTGAATGCGGTAGAGATTTATGCCGCAAAGAATGCGAAGCTGACGGTGCTCATGGACTTTGCCTCTGACAGCAGTGCCCGGGGCTTCGGCGCCGTGCAGACGAAGATCCGTGTGGAGGATAATGCTGTCGTGCGCCTGATCCAGGTGGAGCGCCTGGGTGACGGTCTGCGCTTCCTGAATGATGTCGGTGTCGTGACGGCAGAGAACGGCCGCTTTGAGCAGATCCAGCTTCATGTTTCCGGCGGCAGCTGCTACCAGGGCTCCCGAACCGATCTTCTGGGTGCCCGCAGCAGCCTGAAGACGGACATCGGCTATCTTCTCCGGAATCGGGAGCAGCTGGACATGAACTACATTGCGAACCATATCGGCCGGAAGACCGAATGTGAGATCAATGTGGACGGCGTGCTCCGGAACGAGGCCCGGAAGCTGTTCCGCGGCACCATCGATCTTCGGAAGGGCGCCAAGGGTGCTGTCGGCAATGAGCTGGAGAATGTGCTGCTCATGAACGATGATGTGGTGAACCAGACCATCCCCGTGATCCTTTGCGATGAGGAGGACGTGGAGGGCAATCACGGCGCCACCATCGGCCGGATCGACGAATCGCTGCTGTTCTATCTGGAGTCCCGCGGCTTAAGCCACGAGGAGGTCTATGAGATGATGGCGGAGGCCAAGCTGGATGCGGTGATCAACAAGATCCAGGATGCGGCGACCAGAGATTATGTGCGGACCATTCTGAACCGGAAGACCGCAGAGGCTGAGGACTGAGGAGGCATTTCCATGAGAGAAATTTCGGGAGAAGAGAGAAAAAAGGAGGATGAGAAGATCAAGTCGAAGTTCCTGATCTTCAAGTCTGCTAAATTCAATTATCTGGACAATGCCGCCACCACCCAGAAGCCGGAATGCGTTCTGCAGGCGGTGAACAACTACTACCGGACCCAGAACGCCAACCCGCTCCGGGGACTGTATAAGCTGTCTGTGGCAGCCACGGATGCCTATGAGGATGCCCGGGAGCAGGTGCGGAGCCTTTTGAATGCGGCATCGACTGAGGAGATCATCTTCACGAGAAATGCCACAGAGAGCCTGAACCTCGTGGCCTACAGCTACGGACGGCATTTCCTGAAGGCGGGAGATGAGATCCTCATCACCATCATGGAGCATCACAGCAACATGCTTCCCTGGCAGCAGGTCGCCAAGGCAGTCGGTGCGAAGCTCACTTATATCCTGCCGGAGAAGGACGGCAGCATCACAGAGGAGAAGTTCAGATCCTATCTCAACCCCAATGTGAAGCTGGTGGCCATGACCCATGTCTCCAATGTGCTGGGCTGCTGCAATGATGTGAAGACATTTGCAAGAATCGCCCATGAGAATGGTGCGGTCTTTGTCTGCGACGGCGCCCAGTCCGTGCCCCATATGAAGGTGGATGTGCAGGATCTGGATGTGGATTTCCTGTCCCTGTCCGGCCACAAGATGTACGGCCCCATGGGCATCGGTGCGCTCTACGGCAGGAAGGAGCTGCTGGAAAAAATGCCGCCCTTCCTTTTCGGCGGTGAGATGATCGAGTACGTCACCACAGAGGGAGCTACCTGGGCGGAGCTTCCGCATAAGTTTGAGGCAGGTACGGTTAATGCCGGCGGCGCTGTCGGCATCGGTGAGGCGGTACGCTTCATGCGTTCCATCGGTATGGAGCGGATCGAGGAGCGCGAGCTGCATCTCACGAAGCTGCTGATGGCGGAAATGCAGGCGGTGCCCCATGTGCATATCCTGGGCTCGGAGGAGCCGGAGAAGCATCACGGCATTGTGACCTTCACCATTGACGGCGTGCATCCCCACGACATTGCGGCAATCTTTGATGCATATGATGTGGACGTGCGGGCGGGCCATCACTGTGCTCAGCCGCTTATGAAGTTTCTGGGCACACCCAGCACCACCCGGGCCAGCCTGGGACTGTACAACACGGAGGAGGATGTGTACCGCTTCGTGGAGGTTCTGAAGAAGATCAGAGGAGAGATGGGCTATGGCGACTAATACATTTTACAACGAGGTGCTGACGGATCATAACATCCATCCGGCACATAAGCACAAAATGGAGAATCCGAGCTATTCCCTGGAGGGCGTGAACCCCAGCTGCGGCGATGACATTGTTCTGTATTTAAATGTCAGCGAGGCGGGCGTGATCGAGGATGCCTCCTTTGACGGCGACGGCTGTGCGATCTCCCAGGCCAGCGCAGATATGATGTGCGACCTGATCATCGGAAAGCAGAAGGAGGAGGCCCTGCGGCTCTCCGAGATCTTCCTGCGGATGATCAAGGGAAAGATCACGGAGGAGGAGCACGAGGAGCTGGAGGAGGCAGGTATCCTGGAGGATATCTCCCATATGCCCGCCCGCGTGAAGTGCGCCGTGCTCGGCTGGCATACCATGGATGAGATCTTCAAGGATGCCGCCGAAGGCAAGGTGGATCAGTATTCCGGGAAGTTTGAACAATGAGGATAAAAAAGTCGGGGTTGGCATAGTCATCCCCGACTTTTTATTGCTATGCCCAGTGGATTAGGGAAACGCTGATTAAAGCGTTTCCCACGCCGGATTTGCGCTGCGAAGCAGCAAATTCCTTTGCAAATCCGTGCGATCCGCCGGAGGCTGCTAAGGAAATGCTGATTTGATCAGCATTTCCTTAGTAATGAATCACATTTCCCGCATTCTTGATGGCGGCGATGACCGGTGCGGCCTCCGCTGAGGTGAAGAAGCGGTAGGTGCTTTCCGGCACCAGGGACTTCACGAGCTCGAGCTTATCCTCCTGCAGTGCCTTCCGGACGGTGGAAGCGGAGATGGGCTTGCCGTCTGCTTCCTTTCGATCGATGATGTGACATTCGATACCCTGCTTCGGCAGTTCCTCCGCCATGATGGCATTGTAGGCACTGGTCACCACCGAGGTGGGCTCGGAGCCCACATAGCGGGCCTTTATGCCGAGGCTGTCGGCAATGCGGCTGAATACTGCGAGATCCAGTCGGGCCTGGCTTTCGATCACTGCCGCATCATCCTTCTGGAAGTAGGCCGGGAAGGTGGCGGAGCTGATGATATAGGAGCCGCTGTCGTGGTAAATGATATTGTCGAACTGGGCTGTGCCCTCCTGCACCAGCCGCTTCCGCACCTCGAAGGGCACGAGGCTCTGCTCCTCGGAAACGATGAAGAGATGCAGCAGGTCGGATGCCTTCGCAGCGGTCTCCACCAGATACTGATGCCCCAGAGTGAAGGGGTTCGCATTCATGACGAGGGCACTGATTTTTGAAGCCGAAGACATTTCCCCGCTGTGCGGCAGTGCGGCGAGCTGTGTCTCGGTCTCCTTCTGCAGACCCTTCAGGTAGCTCTCAAAGCCGGTGCGCTTGTTCTCCATGAAGACGATCTGGCCCTCGACCCGGGCGATCTCCGTGAAGCCCAGGCTGCCGAAGAACTTGGCGGAATTGCACTTCGTATACAGGAAAAGATGGTAGTTTCCCCGGGCATACTGATACTCGATGAGGTGGGAAACGATGTCGTTCATCAGGGCCTCTCCCTGGTGGCTGCTGTCCACGGCCATGCAGCGCAGGGTGTTGCCGAAGCAGCTGCCGGTGGCGATGACCTGATAATCCTCGTCCAGCATGGCGGCGGTGTAGTCAAGGTTTGCATCGCGGCGGATGCCCTCCTTGATCAGCAGATTGTCCACCCGCTCCCGAAGGTAGCGGTCGTTGGGCAGAACGGAAGTAATGCTGTATTCTGACATAAAAATCTCCTTATTATGCTTGGTCCCCCGTGCCGGTATCTCAACCCCGGCGAATACGGATATATTAACACAAATACTTGCAAAGCGGCAGATTTTATATTAGAATATTTCAGTATTTATGGGCAAATCGAGGGGATGGGTTCATGACACATTCTCGCGTCATGATGCGCGCCCTGTGATATAATAGAAAACAAAGAATCTTTGTTGATTTAGGAGGATTTTATGGTATCAGCTAGTGATTTCAGAAATGGTGTTACACTTGAGATCGACGGACAGGTTGTTCAGATCATCGAGTTCCAGCACGTAAAGCCGGGTAAGGGCGCAGCCTTCGTCAGAACCAAGCTGAAGAACGTGATCAACGGCGGTGTGACAGAGAAGACCTTCCGTCCCACCGAGAAGTTCCCGCCTGCACACATTGACCGTGTAGATATGCAGTATCTCTATGATGACGGCACAATGTACAACTTCATGAACAACGAGACCTTCGAGCAGATCGCTCTTTCTCACGAGCAGATCCAGGATTCCATGAAGTTCGTGAAGGAGAACGAGACCGTTCGTGTGGATTCCTACCAGGGCAAGGTATTCTCTGTAGAGCCGCCTCTGAAGGTGACCCTTGAGGTTACACACACTGAGCCGGGCGTAAAGGGCAACACCACAACCGGTGCCACCAAGCCGGCTACGCTGGAGACAGGTGCTGAGATCCAGGTTCCGCTGTTCGTTAACATCGGTGACAAGGTTATCATCTCTACTGAGAGCGGTGAGTACGTTTCCAGAGGATAATCGTTCCGAAAGAATTGCATAGCTGCGGAGAAATCCGTTTTGAGAAGGTTTCCCGACGAGGGAAGCCTTTTCTTTGTTAAAAGGAGACCAGATTGAAAACCATACAGAATATTATTACCGAAGCGGTGCAGCAGGCCTTCCGCGAGGCGGGCTATGACGAGAGTCTGGGAAGAGTCAGCATTTCCAACCGGCCGGACCTCTGCGAATACCAGAGCAACGGTGCCATGGCCGGTGCCAAGCAGTACCACAAGAAGCCCATTGACATTGCGAACGAGGTGGTGGCGAAGCTGCAGGAAATGAACGTGGAGGGAATCTCTCTCTTCGTGAAGGCAGAGGCAGTGATGCCCGGCTTCATTAACCTGAGCATGAATCCGGCATACCTCACGGTATACCTGAACGGCATGAGCCGGGAGGAAAACCTGGGACTGGACGGCGCCATGGGCGGTGAGAAGATCATCATCGACTACGGCGGCGCCAATGTAGCAAAGCCTCTCCATGTGGGACACCTGCGTTCTGCGGTGATCGGTGAGTGCGTGAAGCGCCTGGCCCGGAAGATGGGCAATGAGGTGATCGGCGACGCGCATCTCGGCGACTGGGGCCTGCAGATGGGCCTCATCATCGCGGAGCTGGAGGACAGAGGACGCCTCGGTTCGGACTTCACCATTTCCGAGCTGGAGGAGATCTATCCGGCAGCCTCCAATAAGGCGAAGGCCAAAAACGAGGCCGGTGAGCTCATCAATCCGGAATTTGCGGAGCGGGCGCACCAGGCGACGCTGAAGCTGCAGAGCGGCGACCCGGTTTACCGGAAGGTCTGGGAGCAGATCATGGCGGTCAGCATCGCGGATCTCAAGAAGAACTACGGGGCACTGAACGTGAC
>CAVELT010000088.1:0-8662 GCA_963616545.1 Dysosmobacter segnis
AGCCATTCAAGGTAAATCGAAATCCCCGGTGGGCGAATGCTCACCGGGGATTTTTTTCTGAATTTCTCCGTTTCTCCTTGTCTACCCACCTTTTCTTCAAATATAATAGACAATGCCTCAGCATGTGCAGGAGCGGCTGAGGAGGCAGTGCTCCCGTATCGATTTTTGACGGTGAGGGGAGCGTTACGAAAAGAGGAGGAATTTTCGCAGATGTTGACAATCAGAGAGTACAAAAGGGCGGAAAGCCTGGAGGAGGCCTGGCAGCTGAACCAGAAGAAGAATAACCGGATTCTGGGCGGCATGATCTGGCTGAACGTGCAGAAGCTTTCCATCGGCACCGCCATTGACTTGAGCGGGCTTTCATTAGATAAAATAGAAGAAGACAGCGATCAGTTCAAAATCGGCGCGATGGTGACACTGAGACAGCTGGAAATCCATCCGGGGCTTGAGAGCTATACCCGGGGCGCAGTCAGAGAGGCTTTGCGGCATATCGTAGGCGTGCAGCTTCGCAGCATGGCCACCATCGGCGGCAGCATCTACGGACGATTCGGATTTTCAGATGTGCTCAGTGTTTTTCTGTCCATGGATGCCTATGTGGAGCTCTATAAGGGCGGCCTGGTGCCTCTGAAGGAATACGGTCAGCGGAGCTATGACCGGGATATCGTGACCGCCGTCATTATCCGAAAGGAAAAGGCGGACTTCGTCTATCAGTCGCTCAGGAACAATCAGACGGATTTCCCGACCCTGACCTGTGCGGCAGCCCGGCTGTCTGACGGCAGCTACCGCTTCGCCGTGGGCGCCCGTCCCGGCAAGGCCTGTCTTTTCGAGCCGGGCCCGGCGGAGGATGCGGCAGCTTATGCGCAGGCGGTTTGCGATGCGCTGCAGACCTCCTCCAATCTGCGGGGCAGTGCGGCATACCGGCAGCATCTGGCGAAGGTTTTTGTGACACGGGCGGTGGAGACACTGGAGAAGCGAAAGGAGGCAGCGGCATGCTGATCAGTTTCACCTTAAACGGCAAAAAGCAGACGAGGGAGATTGCACCGGACCTTCTGCTTCTCGATCTTGTGCGGTCTCTGGGCTGCTACAGCGTGAAGCGCGGCTGCGAGACCACCAACTGCGGTCTCTGCACGGTTTTTGTCAACGAGAAGCCGGTGCTGTCCTGTGCCTTTCTTGCGGCCCGGGCCGACGGCTGCAGCGTCACCACACTGGAGGGACTGCAGGAGGAGGCCGCGGAATTCGGTGCCTTTCTCGCGGATCAGGGCGCGGAGCAGTGTGGCTTCTGCAATCCCGGCTTTATCATGAATGCGCTGGCCCTCTTCCGGGAAAAGGAATATCCCGACGATGAGGAAATCAAGGAGTATCTGGCGGGAAACCTCTGCCGCTGCACCGGCTATGAGAGCCAGCTCCGGGGCATCAAGGCCTTTCTTGCCTGGAAGCGGGAGAAGGCCGGCGGAAAGGAGGCTGTCTGATGAAGATTGTCAATACTGCGGTACGAAAAGTGGATGCCATGCAGCTCGTCACCGGAAAGCCGGTTTATACCGATGATCTGGCGCCGAAGGACTGCCTCATCGTGAAGCTGCTGCGCTCGCCCCATGCCCATGCCTGGGTGAAGGAGATCAATACCCAGGTGGCCCTGAAGGTCCCCGGCATCGAAGCCATTTATACCTGGAAGGACATTCCCCAGGACGGCCGCCGCTATACCCAGGCCGGCCAGACCTATCCGGAGGCCAGTCCCTATGACCGCCTGATCATCGACCGGCATCTTCGCTATGTGGGAGACATCGTGGCCATTGTGGCCGGTGAGGATGAGAGGTGCGTGGACAAGGCCCTGAAGCTCATTAAGGTGCAGTACGACGTGTTGGAGCCGATTCTGGACTTCCATAAGGCCATGGACAACCCCATTCTGATACATCCCGAGGACAATTGGGAGAGCCTCTGCCGGGTGGGCGCGGACAACAAGCGGAATCTCTGCGCCCATGATGCATGCGGCAGCGGCGACATCGAGGAGGTGCTGCGGACCTCGGACATCGTGATCGACCGGGTTTATCACACCAAGGCCTGTCAGCAGACGCCGATGGAAACCTTCCGGACCTTCTGCACCATCGATACCTACGGACGATTAAATGTCGTCAGCTCCACACAGATCGTCTTCCACTGCCGCCGTATTCTCGCGAATGCACTGCACATTCCCAAGTCGAAGATCCGGGTTTCCAAGCCCCGTATCGGCGGCGGCTTCGGCGCCAAGCAGACATCCATCAGCGAGGTCTATCCCGCCTTCGTGACCTGGATGACGAAGAAGCCCTCGAAGATCGTCTTCAGCCGCCGGGACAGCCTGATTGCGTCCACACCCCGGCATGAGATGGAAATGCATGTGCGTCTGGGGGCAACGAAGGACGGCATTGTCCGCGGCATCGACCTGCATACATTATCCAATACCGGTGCCTACGGAGAGCACGGCCCCACCACGGTGGGACTTTCCGGGCACAAGTCCATTCCCCTGTACGGCAAGGCAGAGGCCTTCCGCTTTGTCAGCGACGTGGTCTACACCAATGTGATGTCCGCCGGCGCTTATCGCGGCTACGGTGCGACCCAGGGACTCTTTGCGGTGGAATCTGCCGTCAATGAACTGGCGGCGACGCTGCATATGGACCCGATCGCACTGCGGGAGAAAAACATTATCCACGAGGGCGATGTGATGCCGGCCTACTACGGCCAGGTGAACACCAGCTGTACGCTGGACCGCTGCCTTAAGAAGGTGCGGGAAATGATCGACTGGGACCATAAGTATCCGTGCCGCGACATGGGGAACGGCAAGGTACGGAGCGTCGGTATGGGCATGGCCATGCAGGGCTCCGGCATCGGCTCGGTGGACGTGGGCAGTGCGACCCTGAAGGTCAATGATGACGGCCTCTACACCCTGGCCATCGGCGCGGCGGACATGGGCACCGGCTGTGATACCACCATGTCCCAGATTGCCGCAGAGGTGCTGGAATGCCCGCTCGAGAACATTATGGTGACGGGCGCCGATACGGATACCTCGCCCTATGACTCCGGCTCCTATGCCTCCAGCACGGCCTATGTGACCGGCAAGGCGGTGGAGCTCTGCGCCCTTAAGCTGCGGGACAAAATCTGTGCCCTGGGCGCGAAGAAGATGGACGTGCCGGCGGATGCTGTGGGCTTCGACGGTGAGAAGGTCTATGTCGAGGAAGGCGAGCGTGCCGGCGAGAGCATCAGCCTCGTGAATATCGCGACGGCCTCCATGTGCGGCAATGAAATAGCGCTGGAGGAAACGGTGAGCCACAGCTCCAGGCTGTCGCCGCCGCCCTTCATGGTGGGCGCTGCGGAGCTCGAGGTGGATACCCTGACCGGCGAGATTCAGGTGCTGGACTATGTGGCGGCAGTGGACTGCGGCACGCCGCTGAATCCGGCACTGACCCGGGTACAGGCCGAGGGCGGTCTGCTCCAGGGCATCGGCATGGCCTTGATGGAGGACGTCACCTACAATGCGGAGGGACGGCTTGCCCAGAATTCCTTCATGCAGTACAAGATCCCTTCTCGGCTTGATGTGAAGCAGATCCGGGTGGCCTTTGAAAACAGCTATGAGGAGAGCGGCCCCTTCGGCGCGAAGTCCATCGGCGAGGTGGTCATCAACACACCCCTTCCGGCCATTGCGGATGCCGTATACAATGCGGTAGGGAAACGCTTCTATGAGCTGCCCATTACACCGGAAAAGGTGGTGATGTAGTCTTTTTGTGTGGCTGTTTTGTGTCTGTTTTTGTGATATACTCCGGACATAAAAGAAAAAAAGAATGAAAAGCGTTTTTTTGATCAGAATAGAGAGGTAAAGAGCATGCCGAAGAAAAAGACAAAACAGCAGATCATGCATTCATTAAATGATTATCACAATCCCTTCCGCCTGACAGATGAGGAAATTGCAAGAGCGGAACAGCTGCTGGATGTGATCGAAAAGGGCGAGGCAGAGTGGATGGATTCGCTGCAGGAGCTGGTGGATATACTGGAGGTAGTGCCGCTGGCGGAGCATGAGAGTGCAGAGGAATACAATGCAGCGGTGACGGAGGACAAGGAGAAGCTGCATCAGCCGATCCATGTTTATCAGGGTATTGCGCCGACTCAGGTGATGGAGGATCTTTCGAAGGAACTGAGATTCCAGCGGAAGCATGCCATGTATCGCTACATGAAGGAGTGCCTGCAGGACTGCGAGGATGAGGAAGTGCCGAATTATCTGGCGGCTTTTGAGGACATCGCAAAAAATTCCGACAGACCGGAGGTGAAGGAAAGCGTTGCGGCCGTTTTTGAGGACTATAAGCGAGAGGGCCGTCTGCCGAACCTTGCGGTTTCCCTCGAAGATCGGGTGAGAACGGAGGCTGATCTGATCAACGAGTTTGAAAGGCCCGGCTGGCAGCTGGGCTACAGCATCCGGGATATAGAAAGAATCGCGGCAGGGTTTGAAGCAACCAAGATGAAGGGATGGGGAAGGCACATTGTATCGCCTGACAGGGACGGTCATGCGGTGAACGCTGCGCTCAACGGCATCAAAAGACTGGACAAGCGTTTCCAAAATGATCTGCAGGCAATGATGGCGCTGAAGAGCCGGGATCCGAAGAACCCTTACAACAAGCTGCTGGAGCTTATCCTTGAAGATCTGCATCTGGACAAGAATCCCAAGGAGCTTTCTGTGAAGGAGGCGCTGAAGCAGGAGGAATTTGAATGCCTGCAGGATTTCCAGGATGCGCTGCTGGATGTTTGCGCAGATATTGAAACGCATTGGAGTACAGAAGTGAGCTCCGAAAAGGAAAGAGAACGTCAGGCTTGCGGTCAGGCATTGTCCGATACGCTGCAGGCGATGGAGGCGTATCTGGACCGGTTCACGCGTGAGGCTCCGTATGACTATATTCTCACAGAGAACGGAAATGTAGATAATCGGCTGGCTGAGGGAGGACGAGATAAGGGAGAAAAAAGGGAATTTTATCAGAGAGCACTGAATAAGTGGCACAGAGATAAGCTGGAGAGACAGAACCAGGCATCGGAGAAGGAAGAGGACAGTCTTTCTGACGAGTCGGAGAAGGAAGACAGTTTTTCTGAAGAGCCGGAGGAGATCATCTCCACAAGCAGCAAGCCCGAGGCGGAGAATCCGAACGATGCACTGCTGAAGGATGCGCTGATTCAGGGCGAATACTATCCGGAATATCAGAAGTATGTCGAGCAGAAGGGCGATGAGGGTCGCAAGCGGATCGATTCCAACGATCCGAAGGTGCTGCAGCAGATGATCAGCAGCAAGGAGCTGGATCCGCTGGGCGATGTCTATCTGCAGCATCGTGTCAATGAACTGGCCAGGATCGACAGCCTGAGCGCTCATGCGAAGCCGCATAAGGCGCCGGCGGTGCAGCCGTCAAAGGATGGCAGCATTGTTCTGAAGGCCGGCCAGGCGGAGACGCAGACCACAGAGCACGGCTGCTGGTCAGTTTCGCTTTCTACGCAGCTTCAATACCGGGGAGTAGACCTGAACCAGACGACCATTCGTGCGTTTCGTCCGAGTGCGGAGGATTTCAATGCCAAAGAGCTGGGCCATGCCAATGCAGATGACGGCAATACCCTTGAGAACTATACAGAGCTTGTGCAGAAGGTGCTGCCGGATACCGCAGTGAATGCCTTTGTAAGTTCGCCGATGGAGAAGCAGGAGGAGGCAGAGAAATACTTAAGAGCCTGTGTGGATCGGGCTTTACTGAAGGACAATGCGCCGCTGTCCATTACCTGCGGCGGACATTATCGTACCATCTACGGCATTCAGAAGGATCCCAACGGGGATGCCGGCAAGGATATGCTGCTCTTCCATGACCCCTCGTATCATGAGACGAAGCCCATCAGCGTGAAGGATTTTGTGGATCTTTGCGATGTGAACCGGCAGAGCAGAAAGGAAGGCTATGAGACGGATCCGAACTATCGGTATCAGTATCAGTTTAGTGCTTCCTGGCTGCAGGATCTCCAGATCAGCGAGAAGGGAGAGCTGGGCGGCGATCTGCAGGCGCAGGGCTTCTCTTATCAGGACGGCGAGCTGAAGCATACAGGTGAATATAAGACGGATGCGGGCACATTCCGGACATTTGAGACCGGAAAGCTGGCACCGGAGCTGCCGATGCCGATTGTCACCTATCTTCCGAAGAAGAGCTTTGCAAAGCTCCAGCTGGAGAGAGAGCAAAAGGAACAGCAGCCGGTTCGGGAAGAGAAAAACGCGCAGCCGGTACAGGAGAAGGAGCAGGCAGTGATCGAGCAGCAGCCGGCTCCGGAAAAGAAGCAGCAGATTCAGGAAAATGAGCAGCCGGCGCAGGAAAAGAAGGAGGAGCAGCCGCCGGAGGTGAAGGCAGAAGACATTTCCACCAGCAGCAAGCCGGCAGCAGCGCCCGAAAACATTTACACAGGCGGAATGAGTGAAGCGCCGCGGCGCGAATTTGATGAAGCTGCTGCCAGAGACTATATGAATACCCTGGAGCAGAAGTCTGAGATACTGCAGAATTGCTTTGAAGCTATGCTGCAAACGAACACAAAGGAAATGTGGGAAAAAAGCTCAGAAGAATATAAGAACATGTACAATGCCTTCTGGAATTTAAAGGGAGGGGAAGGGAGCTTCTACGATGCGCTGAAATATATGTCGACGGAAGGTGTCAGAAGGGAGCTGCAGAATTTGTACAACACAGTTTATGCCTATGAGCATGCCAAGTCCAAGCGTCTGAACAGACATTCCGAGGTCGGAGGAGAGCGGCTGAAGATGTCCCGTTATGCCGGGCATGCGATTGCGGATATTCTGATTTCCGCAAACAAGGCAGATGCTACTTGTGATGATTCTCTTCTGCAGAGCTTCATCGATAAGAATCGGAAAACAGACGGACGCAAAAAGATGGATGTCGAGGCGCTGCGGCGCAAGCTGGGGAAGGACAAGGAATATTCATCCAAGCTGATCGAATGCTCGAATATCCGTACAAAGAAGCCGGAAAAGAAGACGGAGGTGAAGAAATCGGCAAAAGGGATGAGGTAAAAAGAAAAGGATATAGAAAAAGAAAAGGCGGTGGGCATTGCCCATCGCCTTTTGGCTGCTTAAACCAAATGCAGTACATGAATCAGCAGCAGCCAGCTGAGTCCGTAATAGGTCACCACGGCCACGAGGTCGTTGATGGTGGTGATCAGCGGGCCGGAGGCCACGGCCGGATCGATGTGGATCTTCCGGAAGAACATCGGCACCACGGTGCCCACCAGGCTGGAGATCACCATGGCGGTGAGGAGGGAAACACCCACGCAGCCGGAGATCAGCAGGGCATAGTGCAGCGGATTTCCCTTCAGGAAGAAGACGTAGCCGCCCACGAAGACGAAGGCCATCACGCCCAGCAGCAGGCCGTTGCAGAAGCCGATCCGCATCTCCTTCACCATGAGTCCGAACTTCTGGCGGCCGGTCAGGTTCTCGTCCATCAGCACGCGGATGGTCACAGCCAGCGACTGGGTGCCCACATTTCCGGCCATGTCCAGGATCAGGGACTGGAAGCTCATGATGATGGGCAGCGCCGCGATCACCACCTCGAAGATGCCCACCACGAAGGAGACGCCCATGCCCAGGAAGAGCAGGATCACCAGCCAGGGGAGACGCTTCCGGATACTGTCTGCGAGCCGCTCGTTCAGATCCTCCTCGGAGGAGAGACCGGCCAGCTTTGCGTAATCGTCGCCCATCTCTTCGTCCACGGCCTCGGTGATGTCCTGCGCCGTGATGACGCCGATGACATTGCCGTGCTCGTTCAGCACCGGAATGGAGTCCTCGGAGTAATCCTTCAGGGATTCGATACATTCTGAGGTCTTCTCGTGATCCTTCACGAAGGGGTAGGAGCGGATGATCAGATCCTCCAGGCTGTCGTTTTCCCGGGCGGTGATCAGATCCTTCAGCTCGATGGCACCGTAGAAGACGTGATTTTCATCCTCCGTGTAGATGGTGTTAATGTTGTCGTTTTCACCTGCCTGGTCGATCAGCTCTTTCATGGCCTGGCGGATGCTGAGCTCATTCTGGATCAGAATGAAATTTGTCGTCATGCGGCTGCCGATTTCATCCTCATCATAAGAAAGCAGGAGTTTGACATCCTCGCTGGACTCGCTGTCCATGAGGCTGACCAGCTGAGACTGCTTTTCCTCCTCCAGATCCTCCAGGATATCGGCCGCATCATCCGCGTCCATTTCGGAAATGACGGCGGCCGCCTGCAGATCGTTCATTTCCTGAATGTAGGGCTCCGCATCCTCTAGATAGGAAAAGATCTCGGACAGCTCTTCCGAAGACAGAAGGAGGTACAGCCGTTTTCGTTCCGTATCCGTCAGGGCTTCCAGCGTCTCTGCAATGTCCTTTTCGTGATAGTCCGAGAGACGTTCCTTCAGCTCTGCATCCGGGATGCCGCTCCGGATCAGGCTGAGCAGCTCTTCCTGATAGTTTCTGTTGTCGTTGAAGCTTGTGTTGGTCATAGCATGTACCTCCATTTCCTTTGAAATTCTGCTGAGCGCCTCCCCTTTTGTTCACCTGCAGTGCATCTTTTTCGATGCACTGTACACCTGGGATGGACTCAAGCCCCGTTATTATACTCTGCCGCCGCGGAAATGGGAACAGGAAATGCGTAAA